>CAYVBI010000056.1:0-10645 GCA_964448985.1 uncultured Dehalococcoidales bacterium | reverse complement strand
TGCGCAGGATCTTGACCAAGATCGCTGCCAATGACGTGTCCAACCTGGGCGATACCTCCACGCTGGCTGATCCCAGCGTCGTGGACGACCTGGTTAAGAACAGGATATAACAGAGAAAACGGCGCTGCCCGCAAAGCAGCGCCGTTTTTTTATCTACGAAAACAGAGTAATATTTTCTAATTTTCAGGAGGAGAAGGTGCAAAATGGCTGAAGAAGCAAAAGTTTTCGGGATGCCCGCTGAGAAGGGCAGGTGGATTTTTGTAGTACTGGGATTCATTATCAACTTATGTCTGGGCAGCGTGTACGCGTATAGCGTTTTCAAAGTACCATGCCAGAATTATTTTAGTATCGGCGCTTTTGAAGGCGGCCTTCCATTCATGTTCTTTATAGCCTTCTTCGCCGGTATTTTCCCCTTCAGCGGCAGGATACTTGAAAAAGTCGGACCCAGGAAGCTGGGCATCATCGGCGGCGCCCTCGTCGGCCTGGGCTGGATACTATCGGGTATTCTACCAGCGCTTTTGTGTAATGTTTGGATACTTATAATCACATATGGTGTGATAGCTGGATCGGGTGTCGGCCTGGCTTATAGCGGTCCCATAGCGGTAGCAACCAGGTGGTTTCCCGATAAAAAGGGTCTGGCTGTCGGTTTGACCGTAGCCGGCTTCGGCGGCTCGCCTTTTGTTAGCGCTTTTATAGCGAATAATCTGATCAACACAGTGCAATTACTGAATACTTTCTTATACCTCGGCATTGCATTCCTAATTATAGTTATTCTGCTTGCACTGCCCCTGAGGTTTCCCGTGGCTGGCTGGAAGCCGGCCGGCTGGAAACCCAAAGCGGGTGCCGCTGCAGTCGGAGCTGACTACGACAGCTCCCAGATGGCAAAGACAACGTCATTCTGGGGACTTTTCATCTGTTTCATTATCGGTTCGTTGGCCGGTTTAATGGCGATCGGTATTTCAAGCCCTGTAGCCACCGGGATCATTAAACTCGATGCTGCGACGGCCGCCACGCTGGTGGGTGTATTCGCGATATTCAACGGTGGCGGACGTCCGCTATTCGGCTGGATCACCGATAAGATAACGCCAAGATATGCGGCAATCATCTCATTCATAATCATCTTGCTCGCGTCCATAGGGATGTTGTTTGCCGGACCGGGAAGCCTTGTTTTGTACGTTATCTGCTTTGCAGCGTTCTGGCTATGCCTCGGTGGGTGGCTGGCGGTGGCGCCAACTTCTACCACAACTTTCTTTGGCGTGAAATTCAGTGCCAGAAATTACGGAATAATGCTGCTGGCCTACGGTGTGGGCGCAATTCTGGCTAACTTCATCTCAGGTTTTGCCAGCGACCTCTTCGGGTCATATCTCAGGGCATTTATCCCGGTAGGTATACTCGCTTTTGCAGGTATTTTCATCGCGTTCTTCCTGATGAAGCCCCCTAAAGCGATAGAATAGCCTCGAGGCAGGTAATATTTCCGCTAACTAAGGTGGCAGGCCAAAAGGCCTGCCACCTTTATTTATGTATTTTTAAGCATGTCTTGTAGGTGCTAAAATTAATCCCTGCGGTAAAAGTATGTCTACTGATGTTATTGAAGTAAGGGGTGCGAGAGAGCACAACCTTAAGAATGTGGATGTCAGCATCCCACGGGACAAACTGGTCGTCATCACCGGCGTTTCCGGTTCCGGCAAGAGTTCTCTGGCCTTCGATACCATCTATGCCGAAGGTCAGCGGCGTTATATTGAGTCGCTTTCGGCATACGCAAGGCAATTCCTGGGACGTATGGATAAACCGGACGTCGACTACATTGAGGGGCTGAGTCCGGCGATATCCATCGACCAGAAGGGGCCATCACATAATCCACGCTCCACCGTGGGAACGGTAACCGAGGTGTACGATTACCTGCGACTTCTATTTGCCCGGGTAGGCAGGCCCCACTGCCCGCAATGTGGCAGGGAAATCGCCCGCCAGACGGTGCAGCAGATCGTGGATTCGGTGCTCGCGATCAAGCCGGACACGCGCATAATGGTGCTGGCTCCGCTGATCAGGGACAGGAAGGGCGAGCATCTGCAGATATTCGACGATTTAAAGAAGGCAGGATTTGTGCGTGTTAGGATCGATGGATATGTGCGTGACCTCTCCGAAGTAATACAGCTGGATAAAAATAAGAAACACACGGTGGAAGCCGTCGTGGACCGTATCGTAACAGGTGATGAGAGCAACCGTGCTCGCATAGCCGATTCAGTTGAGACGGCGCTTAAGCTGGGTGCGGGAGTGGTGCTGGTATCCATTGCCGATGGAGACGAGATGCTCTTCTCCGAACATTTCGCCTGCGTTAACTGCGGTATTAGCCTGGGGGAGATCGCTCCGCGGACGTTCAGCTTCAACAGTCCTCATGGCGCCTGCCCGGCCTGTACAGGCCTGGGTATCAAGCTTGAGATCGATCCTGATCTGGTTATTCCTAACAGGGAATTGACTATTGCGGAAGGGGCCATCAGGCCGTGGGCTACTTATACATGGTATATAAATCAGCTTGAAGAAGTGGCACAGCAATATGATTTCTCACTGCGCGTCCCTGTGAAAAAGCTCTCCAGGGATCATTTGAACCTGGTACTGTACGGGGAACATCCCGAACGGCACAGATACCGCTACCGTTTCGGCAAAGTACGCGAATATGCAGTGGGCTTTGAGGGCGTTATACCAAACATGCAGCGCCTGCACAGGGAGACGGAGTCCGAGAGCAGGCGTGCGGAGATCGAGAGGTATATGTCCGCTTCGCCCTGCCCCGTTTGCGAGGGCAAAAGGTTGAAGCCGGAATCGCTGGCGGTCAGGATCGACGGGGGTAATATTATGGATGTTACGGCCCTGTCGGCCATTGATGCAGGCGCATGGATACAGGGCATTGCAGGCAGCCGTGAGGGCAGGCCGATCCTGACGGCCAATGAGCAAATGATCGCACGGCAGATAATCAAGGAGATAAACGCCCGGCTGGGTTTTCTCAGGGACATAGGTTTGGGATACCTGACATTGGACAGGGCCTCTGCCACATTGAGCGGCGGCGAGACACAGCGGATCAGGCTGGCAACCATGATAGGAAGCGGATTGATGGGAGTTCTATATATTTGCGATGAGCCGACCATTGGCCTGCATCCTGCCGATATACACCGGCTGATAAAAACTCTCAAAAAGCTTCGTGACCTGGGCAATACGGTCATCAGCGTCGAGCATGATGAGGGCATGATGCGAGCGGCGGATTTCATCGTGGACATGGGCCCGGGCGCTGGCGAACACGGAGGCCGCATAGTTGCTACCGGCAGTATTCAGGACGTGATGAAGGCAGATGAGTCGGTAACCGGGCAATATCTGAGCGGGACCAGGCATATACCTATGCCGTCAGGCCGCAGAAACGGATCCGGTAAATTCCTGGTGATCAAGAAAGCAGGGGAGAATAATCTGAAAGATATCGATGTTAAGATCCCGCTGGGCAAACTGGTCTGCATCAGCGGCGTCTCAGGAAGCGGCAAAAGCACGTTGATGAACGATATACTATACAAGAAGCTGGCGCAGGTTTTTTATCAGGCAAGGGACAAGCCGGGAAGATGCGCAGGTATCACCGGTATCGAGAATGTAGACAAGGTAATAAACATCGACCAGTCTCCCATCGGGCGGACCCCTCGCAGCAATCCGGCCACCTATACCGGCGCCTTCACCCCCATCAGGGAGCTTTTCTCCTCTGTTCCGGAAGCGCGTGTACGCGGCTACGGGCCGGGTCGCTTCTCATTCAACGTGCGTGGCGGGCGCTGCGAAGCATGCCAGGGTGATGGCTATATACAGATCGAGATGCAGTTTTTACCCGATGTCACGGTCCCCTGCGAGGTCTGCAAAGGCAGGCGATATAATCGGGAGGCGCTGGAGATACAGTTCAAGGGGAAGAACATCGCTGACGTACTCGATATGACGATCGAGGAAGCTACAGCCTTTTTCTCCAGCTTCCCCAAAGTTAAAAATAAGCTCGCCACATTGCTGGATGTTGGACTGGGTTACATGCGTCTGGGACAACCTGCCCCAACGCTATCTGGTGGAGAGGCGCAGAGGGTCAAGCTGGCATCAGAGCTGGCACGCAGGTCAACAGGCAGGACCCTATATATACTGGACGAGCCGACTACGGGACTTTCTTTCGCAGATATCGATTGTCTGCTGAGAGTTATTCAGCGGCTGGTGGACTCAGGCAATACGGTGATTATTATTGAACACCATATGGACGTAATTAAAAACGCGGACCACATCATCGACCTGGGACCGGGGGCGGGAGATGAAGGCGGTTACCTGATAGCCTCGGGTACACCTGAGGAGGTGGCAGGCATCGATGCTTCCGCCACCGGCCGTTATTTAAAGGACGTACTGGCCGGGCACAGCCTCGCTGTCAGTTAGCCGTTCTATATCCTGTCCGATTTTTAGATTTCATCAATATTCTGATAATATACGGAATACAGGGCAGTTCATGGGTCCGCGGATGATTGACTTCCCGTAGGTTCTCGACTTCATTGTGCCATGGAAAAAATAAGCGTTAGGAGGCAGCATGATTAATCTTCACAGGATGGCCCGTTTGTTAACCTTGATATTCATATTTGGTTCACTTATCTTATCGTCTGCCTGCATAGCTGATAAAGATGAACCGGTACAACAGGGGAGCAGTCACCCCACCGCCGTTAAAAGCGATATAAAGGTTGACGTTGTGCCCATGCAGTCTGTAACTCCGGCTATCTACCTTCAAATGCCCAACTTAAATATTACCTTCGTCGATTTCGAGATCACCAATAATGGCGATAACCCGGTCAGGTTAAGTGTGGAGTCGGATATTCAGGGCTATTCTGAAAAGGCGATCGACACAGTGGATATAAGCCCGCATACCACTGTAGTTGTCGGACAAACTCCAATACTTAAGCCGCAGTCGATACCGATCGAGATTGCCAATACCATGTTGCATTACCGCATAGCCGATAGCAGCGGCGCCGTCATCCAGGAGCAGACCTTGCCGATCAAGATGTATGGCAGAGATACGATGCTGTGGGCAATACAGGAGGGTGAAGATTGGACTGACACCTCGATCTTTATAGGTGCGTTCGTTACTCCTCATGCGCCTGAGATCGATGAGCTCGTACGTCAAGCTGCCGAATACCACCCCTCAAATTCTATGGAAGGCTATCAGTGCAGCAAATGTTCCGATGAAGAATGGAGCGAATATACCATGGCCCAGGTGAAGGCGGTTTACGAAGCACTTCAGCAAGATTATCGTCTTAAATATATCAACTCCACCATCGCTTTCAGCAACGAATCGGAGGCACCCCAGAGAGTACGTCTGCCGGCGGAGTCTATTAGTACCGGCTCATCCAACTGTATCGACGGCACCGTGCTCTACGCTTCAGCGCTGGAATCCATGGATATGCATCCCTATATAGTGATCACACCAACCCATGCTTTCCTGTGCTATGAAATTAATCCCGATGATCCAAATACTCTGGCCGGTCTGGAAACCACGATGACCGCCTCAGCCTCTTTCGAGGATGCCACAGAGACAGGCGAGCAGGAATTGGCTGAGGAGATGTCAAACGGCAATATCAAATCGGGGAAATCTAAAATACTCTCCTTGCAGCAACTGAGAGCCAGCGGCATATTGCCCATGAAATGACCCAGCGGTCTGCTGAAAACATCAGCGGTCCAAGCAGCGGATCTGCTACTCAATCTCGATATCTTTAATGCTGAGCTCGGTTCCGCCGGTGACCTGTATTTTAGCGCTGCCGCATGTGGGGCAAAGATACTCATATTCCTTGATGGAGAAATCTGAACTGCAGTCGTTGCAGTGTCCGCTTACAGGCACCTCATCTATATTCAAATAGGCCCCTCCGGCGATGGTATCTTTGGACACGATCCCGAAGCAGAAGCTGAGTTGCAGAGGTACAATGCCGCGCAACTCGCCGGCTACCAGGTTGATCCTGGTAATCTTTGATGCGCCTTCCTTGCCGGCTGCACTGAGCGCAATATCCAGGATATTCTGGGCAATACCCATCTCATGCATGGCCGGCCCCGCCGGATTTATCACGGTGCTTTGTTGTCAGCCATGATACCCATTCATCCAATCCCGCGCCGTTTGTACACGATATTTCAATGATGTCGATGGCCGGATTTATTTTACGGGCATTAGCCCTGGCTTCCTTAAGGTTGAAGTTCGTGTACTGGAGAAGGTCGATCTTATTGATCAGCATCAAGGCCGATTCACGGAACATCAGCGGGTACTTGAGGGGCTTCTCATCACCCTCGGTCACACTCAAGATCATTATCTTGAAATCCTCACCCACGATGAACTCGGCGGGGCAGACCAGGTTTCCCACGTTTTCGACCACCAGTATATCTATGCTGTCCAGCTTCAGGTGGGGAAGAGCCGAAGCGACCATGTTGGCATCCAGATGACAGGCAGTCCCCGTGGTCAGTTGTATGGCGGGGATGTTGAATTTGCTGATGCGGTCGGCGTCCCGCGTCGTCTCGATATCGCCGACTATAACGCCCAACCTTAGTTTGCCCGCGAGTCTCTCCGCCGTTTTCTCAAGCAGCGATGTTTTTCCCGCTCCCGGCGAACTCATCAGGTTGAGCACGAGATTATGGTTTTCATTGAAGAGTTGCCTGTTCTCTCCGGCTATCCTGTCATTAGCCTGCAGAACATCCTGCATAACGTTGATCTTCATATAAGTACCTCTAAGTTGGTATTATTCTGAGAAACGCTCCGGAGGTAAGTATACAGCTTTAATAGTTTGTGTGCAAAGGAAATTAGAGATAATTCGTTTGTAATAGCCTTGCCTGTTTACTTATAATAGAACACTACAGAGAATTGGATATCGGAGTCCCCCTATAATTATTAATAATATTAAATGGACCTTATATGGATGAGCATATGCAGATAGTAATCCCTGAGCGCATATCGGGATTAGGTGAGCTTGCCTATAACATGTGGTGGAGCTGGCATCCCGAGGCCAGGAACCTGTTTAAGAGACTGGACAGGCTGCTCTGGAAGAACACCGGCCACAATCCTGTCAGGCTGTTAACGGAGATACCTTATCATCAACTCGTAGCCTGCGCCGAGGACGCGAATTACCTGAGCAGCTACGATGCAGCTATGGATGAGTACCGGAAGAGCCTTTTTGTCAATCCCACCTGGTTTAAAACGCGATACCCCATGTACGGCGATAAATCAATAGCCTACTTTTCTCTGGAATTCGCCCTGCACAATTCGTTGCCGCTTTATGCCGGGGGATTGGGCGTACTGGCGGGAGATTACTGCAAGGCAGCCAGCGATCTTGGTATACCGCTGGTCGGGGTGGGTTTCATGTACCCGCAGGGTTATTTCCACCAGCACATATCTCAGGATGGCTGGCAGACTGAGGTTTATGAGCAGCTGGGCTATGACAAAGTGCCGGTTTCACGGGTCCTGGACCGTGATGGCAAAACACTGACCGTCTCAGTCCCCCTGGATAGTGTTCACATCAAGGTCACTGCCTGGGCTTTGAACGTGGGTCGCGTTAAATTGTATTTACTGGATACAAACCTTGATGAGAATCCCCAGGCCTACAGAGGACTTACGGACAGGCTGTATGGTGGTGACAGGGAGCTGAGGTTACTGCAGGAGCTGGTCATCGGTATCGGAGGGGTGCGCATTTTGCGGGCGCTGGGGTTGAAGCCCGCGGTCTGGCACGCTAATGAAGGACATACCACTTTTATGCTGGTGGAACGTCTACGTGAATTCATTGAAGCCGGCATGACGCTGGATGCCGCGCTTAAATCTGTGGCGGAGACATCGGTATTCACCACGCATACGCCCCTGCCTGCGGGTAACGATACCTTTGCGCCGGATATCATCGACAGGTATTTTCACTCCTACTGGGGACAGCTTGGCATCACCCGGGAACAATTTTTTGATTTTGGAACCAGCCAGCAGGACAGAGAGTCGTTTAATATGACGATACTCGGGCTGAAACTGGCTGGATATAGGAACGGTGTAAGCAAGCTGCATGGTGAGGTCTGCCGCAGGATGTGGCACGGCCTGTGGCCGGAGAAATCCGAGTCAGAGGTACCGATCGTCTCGATAACCAACGGCGTACATTTGCCTACCTGGGTGGCGCCCCAGATTCAGATTTTATTCAGGCGGTTCCTCGGGGATGATTGGGAGGACCATCAGGCCGAGATGGGCAGGTGGGATGGTATCAGTGACATACCGGATGAGGTGATCTGGACTATGCATCGGTGGCTGAAGCTGAAACTTATCGGATCCATCCTTGACCGTGCGCGCGACAGGTGGTCTCATGACCGCGTTGCCGCCGTCCAGCCTCTGGCTATGGGAGCATTGCTCGATCCCGAAGTGCTGACGATTGGATTCTCCAGGCGCTTCACCGGATATAAGAGAGCTTCGCTCATCTTCAAGGATGTTGAAAGGCTTAAGAAAATCTTGAACCGCGAGATACAGCCGGTGCAGATCATATTTGCCGGCAAAGCTCATCCGCAGGATGACGACGGCAAACGTCTGATACAGCAGATCTACAGTTATGCAAAAGATCCCGAATATGGCGGCAGGATAGCCTTTGTTGAGGACTACGATATGCATATGGCGCGGGACCTGGTGGCCGGTGTGGATATCTGGTTGAACACACCGCTGACATTGATGGAGGCCAGCGGGACGAGCGGTCAGAAGGCATCGGCGAATGGGGCGGTGAATCTGAGCATACTGGACGGCTGGTGGTTTGAGGGATACAACGGCGATAATGGCTGGGCTGTGGATGAAAGAGGTCGGCTCGATTCAATGGAGCGGGACAACGTGACTGCAAATGCCATCTACGAGTTGTTGGAAGATCATGTAATACCGCTTTATTACGACAGGGATATCAATGGCACGCCCCATGAATGGATAAAGATGATGAAAGAGAGCATACGCTCAAATGCGCCGTATTTCAATACGTCGCGGATGGCCGGTGAATATGTCGAGCGGTTCTACTTGAAAGCACTGGAATATGCCGCAGCAAACCGTCTCGAATAAAGTGTATGAATGACCGCGCATTGTTCCATCTACGTATTGTACTAAGATTCAAAATTCAGTAATCTATTAATGAAATGAATGAGCAATTGAAAAAAATTGGAATTCTGACGTCCGGTGGAGATGCGCCCGGTATGAACGCTGCCATAAGGGCCGTAGTTCGCTGTGCCATATTCCACGGGCTGGAGGTGGTCGGCATACGTCGCGGATTCTCGGGCTTAATAGCCGGTGAGTTCCAGAAGTTCAACCAGCGATCTGTGGCCAATATAATTCAAAAAGGGGGAACTATCCTGGAGACCTCCCGTTGCAGCGAAATGATGGAGGTTGATGGGCGCAAGAAGGCTATTGACGCTTTGCTGTCCCAGGAGATCGATGGTTGTGTAATAATAGGTGGTGGCGGCTCATTTCATGCAGCCCATGCCATGTCTGAGGAAAGCGACATCGCATTTATCGGAGTGCCCGGGAGTATCGACAACGATATCTGGGGCACGGATTACTCGATCGGGTTCAACACGGCCGTAAATACTGCCCTCGATGCCATCGATCGTATCAGGGACACCGCCAGCGCCTTCGAAAGAATATTCTTCGTGGAGGTAATGGGGAGGAAATCCGGATTCATCGCACTTACCGTTGGACTGGCGGGTGGCGCGGAACAAATCATCATTCCAGAGATCGATATGGATGTTGAGGACCTCTGCCAGAACCTGAGGGAGAGCTTCAAGCGCGGTAAGAGGAGCAGTATCATCGTAGTTGCCGAGGGAAACACGGTGGATGATGCTATTAATATCGCGAAGTATGTTGAGATGCGCCTCAAAGTTGAGACACGCCTGTGCACGCTTGGCCATATCCAGAGAGGAGGATCTCCCACTGCCGCAGACAGGATACTTGCAAGCTGTCTGGGCATAGCTGCCATTGAGGGCCTGCTGAACGGGAAAAAGGGACATGCTGTCGGCGAAGTCAAGGGCGAGATCGTCTATACGCCCTTCAGTGACACCTGGCAAAAGAAAAAGACCATCGATGAACGGTTCCTCAAATATATTCCCGTACTATCGCAATAAAGGCTTATGGCTTTAGGAACATGCTGCTGCTGACCATGATAATAGGACAGTGGAAAACATAGCGAAATGGAAAACCTGGTTATATTTCTAATAATCTGAGGAGGTTTACCCATGGAGATAGTTAAATGGTTCGAGGACCTCGGCAAGGCCGACGTCAATAAGGCCGGCGGGAAAGGCGCAAACCTCGGTGAGCTGGTAAAAGCAGGGCTCCCCGTGCCTCCGGGTTTCGTGGTGACGGCGCAGGCATACCTGTTGTTTACCACGGAGATCGGGCTTTCGCAGAAGATCGGACACTCCATGGAAGGGCTGGATGTCGATGATACCGCTGCGCTTCAAGCCAAGGCCAGGGAGGTGCAGGAGATGATAATAGGGACGGAGATGCCGGCCAATATCAAGAACGAAATCTTGAAGGCATATGATGAAATGGCCGGTAGGGAATCGGGTAAAGCGTTGTTTGTGGCGGTCAGGTCATCGGCCACTATGGAAGATTCTGAGCAGGCTTCCTTTGCAGGTA
>CAYVBI010000055.1:0-10691 GCA_964448985.1 uncultured Dehalococcoidales bacterium | reverse complement strand
ACCACGGCAAAACGGTGCTGCTGGTCTTCTGGAACATGACCTGCCCGATCTGCCGTACCAAAATGCCGTTGCTGCAGGAGATCAACGACAAGGAATCCTCTGATAAGTTTGCCCTGGTCACCGTACACGGCCCCGGGCGGGAAGCGGCCGTCAGGAGCTTCCTTGAAAGCGAGAGGGTGAGCTTTACCGTCCTGCTTGATTCAGATGGCGCAACCGGCTACAGCTATAACATCATGGGCGTTCCCTCCATTTTTATCATAGATGGAGGAGGGATCATCCGGACGAAAGATCCCGCATTCAATAATTTGCAGGAATTTCACAATGTGCTTGACCAGATGATATCTAAAAATTTGAACTAAAAGCTTGTGTCTGATAAATGAACAGGAGCATGATCACCATATCCCGAATTGAGTTCTACCTATAACTATTGGGCAATTAACTACAATGCAATTGATTCAGTCCTATGCCGCCTTGATACGTGAAAATTACACGTATCTAATTATCGGCACACTTATTATAGGTGTGATCACGGGGCTGGTGACTCCCGCACCTGGTCTTTTCATCAGGCAGTACAATATCCCATTGATCGTTATCATGATTGGCGACATGGGCTTTACCATTACCTTCAAAAGCATTGGCATAGCGGCGATCCGCGATTGGAAAGGATTTTCTTTTGGATTGGGCCTGAACTTCATTTTCGCACCCTTTTTATGCTGGCTGCTGGAGGGACGTGCAGCCTGTCTCACCCATACCAGCTAAGCGTCAGCGCTATGCCGTCAGCAAAGACATGCCCGGCATCGCTCAGCAGTGCCAGGCTTTTTGATAAAATGCCGCCAGCTACCTCCAGGACAAGTATTACGGCAGTGATGATTATCCCGTATTTTAACTTGGTGGAAGCCCCAAGTGCGCTATGATAGTGCTCGCTCAATTATATAATCCAGCTTTCGTTTCTAATCAATAGCAGCATCTGACTGAGATATTCACAGAGGAAGACGCAGACCCTCCGCTATCGGTGGCGGTAACTGTGATTCTGTAAATAATGGGGGCCTTTGGGGCCAGCCAGGTAACTTTTTGACCGCTGCCGTATATCTTTCCGCCGGTAGCTTTCCACTCATATTGCAGGGATTCCCCAGTCACGGACCTGGCTATGCATGTAATTTCGGCTAAATATAATGACTTGATCTCAATCTTGGGCTGTGGGTCATCGTCGCCCGGATTAACTTCTATTGTAGTGCTCTCCATGCCGGAACGAAGCAATACTTCCAATCTATCAATAACCGGCTGATCGATATTATCGCCGGGTGTGACATCCTGCGATCCAGTTTGCGGGCTTTCAGCTGTGACATCTGCCGGCTTGCCCGCCGGTTCAACCTCTATGACCTGTGACGCCTGTTTGCTTACGCTGTCTGTTTTCCCCTCATCAGGTGAAGTTACCTGTCTTTCACAGGCAGATAAAATTGTAAAGCTTAAGGCCATTACTATCAGAATCAGTGAAATAAATAATCGCATCTTCATTAATATCGGACTCTCCTGCAGGCACTAAATAACAACACATTATCCGGTCTTATTGCTCATCAGCGTATTATTGTATACTATTAAATAATTATCCGGCATCCAACTTTCAATATAAGACAGAACCACCAGGCTTTATTATAGACAGTCTGTAATACGGGTTAAAAATAAGACCAATCTCCGGAATAATATCTGAATGCCAATTATAACTGACGGAATAATGTCAACCAATAGAGCAGTAGCTGCAAATCTGCGTGTAATGGTCGCCATGTTCTGCTGCCTGCTTGCGGTATCGGTCGTCGGTTGCCTGCCCGGGGGATTAAACAGCCCACCGGAGATCAAGGTTATTGAGTATCCCCAGGATATCGATGTGGACACTGATGTAAAGCTGGTTTGCCATGCAAGTGACGCTGATGGTGATGTACTTGCCTACCAGTGGCAGTGTGATTACGGCAAGATTATTGGAGGTGGGGCGGAGGTGACCTGGCACTCACCTGATGAAACAGGCATGTATATTATCAGGGTCACCATAAAAGACTGGAGGGGAGCAGCAATTTCCAGGGACATCAGTATGCAGGTAATTGACAGCAGTTACCTGGAACCGGCGACCAATCTGGTGATTAACCTGCAAGACTGGGATGGAGAGGATGAACTGATTCTTAAGACTGTCTGGGTGAGGCCGGCAGCGGAGATAGCCATTAATGTAATCAATGTTGAAGGTATCAGAGATGCACATGTTACTTATACATGGAGTACCAATGGTGGCCGCATCGTCGGGCCCGGTCTCAAAGAACAGAAAGCAGATAGAGTTGGCTGGTATTCGCCCGGTGTACCGGGTACCTATAATGTCATCCTTGTGATTAACCGGCAATCGGGCGAACCACTAAAATACGTTGTGGAATTCGGTGTAAAGAATCCTCACTGCTGTGAATAGCGCCGGTCCGGCCTGATAAAAAATAAGCCGGTGGGTCCAACAGATTGATTGTTGGCTTGACCCGAGTATGCTAAAATCGCTTTCAAAATTTCTCAGGCAACCTTTATCGCATTAAGTTTAATATGCGCCCTGTTTCAAGACATGAAGGAGATAAACGATGAGCATCAAATTGCCTGCCAGGGCCAATAAAAGTCAGTGGCTGAAAATCGGCTTCTGTATACTTGGAGTGCTAATGATAGCCGGAGCTGTTACCTATGAGGTGTTGACACGCCAGGCCAGCACGTTAAGCACAGTATCAGCTATGTCGACGACAGCCGATATATCCAAAGATACGCGATCTCTGGGTAGGCTTGATGGATTGAGCTGGGTAAATGAAGTGAACGCCAAATTTGCTGACAAAGACTTCCTCTTTGTCATGTTGCCGGGAAATGACGATCTAACACAGAAGATGGGAAAAACAGTGAGTAGCTCCGCGGAGAAAATGGCGCAGGATGGTGTAAGCGTAAGTGTTTATTCGTTAGGTACAACGGATCTGGAATTGACTTTAACTGCAAAACGGCTATCCATTACCGATTTACCGACAGTGCTGTTGTTCAGTTCAAAGGGCAGGGGAGCGATAATTTCAGGAGATATAACCGAGAAGAAGATATTAGAGGCATATTTTACTTTGCAACAGATATGTATACCGAGCAATTCAGGTTGCTGTCCGAAGTAGGAACGATTGCGCCTGGTGTGCCCGGTAATTACACAATCACGGTAAAAGCTATAAATGAATGGGGCAATATTACGGTGGCCTCAGTATATTTCCAGGTGAAAAATCCTTCCTGTTGTGGTTCGCAGGATGCCGGGGAGCTGTACCAGTGGAGAAAATAGCAATCATCTTGCAAGGTCAGCAGGTACAAAAGTGTAGTTAATTCACAGGTATCGCCATTTGACAATGCTTTTTTGTTGCTTATATAATTAGACAAATGTCTAAATGTATAACTTTAGACCTGCAGCGATATGCGGATATCTTCAAGGCATTATCTAATGTGACCCGTTTAAAGATTTTCATGCGTCTGGCCAGTTGCAGTGTACACGATGATACCTGGAATGCGGATGGGCAAATCTGCGAGTGTGTCGGTATGCTGGGCAAAGACCTGGGTGTATCTGCTCCAACGGTCTCGCACCACCTCAAGGAGCTAAACCGCGCTGGTTTGATCAAGATGAAGAGGCGGGGGCAGCGTATCGAATGCTGGGTTGATCCCGATATACACGATGCGTTAGAAAAATTTCTGCAGCAATCAAAACCCGGTTGAAAAAATTACATTGGAAATTCGAATTGTTTTAATAATTGTTAGAAAAGGAGATTAGTAATGGTTAATAAACAGAAGGCCAATAATAATCACATGAAGTGGTGGAAAATTGGCCTGTGCGCGCTGGGTATACTGATGATTGCCGGCGCCATTATATATTCACTGATGATCCGTAACGGTGCAAGCTCGGGCGTTTCAGCTAACGCTGCGGCCACGCCTGCTGCGGCTGCAAATAATGCGCAGACTTCAACAGGTATAGGTGAATTGAACTGGGTGAAGGATATCAGTCAAAAATTCATAAATAGTGATTTTATCTTTGTTATTCTACCTGGCAGCGCTGATGCCACGAAAACGTTGGATCAAACGGTTGCCGGTACTCTCGAAAAGATCAGGGGTGATGGCGCTGTAGCTGACGTATATACATTAAGCCCGCAGGACCCTGAATTCCAGTTGACGGCCGACCGTTTGAAAATCACGAAATTCCCGGCGGTTTTATTGTTTGCTTCCACCGGCAATGGGGCCATCATCACCGGTGACATAACAGAGACAAAGCTGTTGCAGGCCTACCTCACGGTGCAGCAGGCCTGTATACCCGGCAATTCCGGCTGCTGCCCCAAGTAACGGATATCGGACTATCAATATGCAAGAATGGATTAATCAGGTTTTTTCTGCGCCTGAATTCGGCCTTTTGGCTCTCCCCGCAGCACTTTTATTTGGCCTGATAACGGCTTTAGCCTGTCTCGGCTGCTGCGCTCCTATAATTGTGTCTGTTATTGGATACGCCGGTTCACGTGAGGATCAACAGAGAAGGGACATTTTTGTGATAGCCGGATTCTTCATGCTGGGAACGGTACTGGCTCTGTCGGCAGCCGGGCTACTGGTAGGTTACATCGGCCAGGCTGCAAGCAACACGTTCGGTTTGTATGGCAAGATATTTATAGCCATAGTCGTGATCTTCTTTGGTTTTGCGGCCTTGAATATCCTTCCCTTTAAACTGCCGTCCATCGATCCGTCAAAGAGTAAATTGCCTAAAGGCTTGCTGGGGGCTTCGATATTCGGCCTGGCTGTGGGAGCGGGGAGCACGGCATATGTAATGGGCTGCTGTGGTCCCGTGCTGCTTCCCGTTGTCCTCGGACTGTCGATGTTAAAGGGTCAGCCGGGCTGGGGCGCCCTGATACTCGCCGTGTTTGCCATAGGGTATAGTCTTCCCATGGTTGCACTGATACTTGGTGTAGGTATGGGCCGACTAGCGGTTATTTCCAATAAAATTGCGGGTCCGATCCGCATCGCATCAGGAATAATTCTGATCGCTGCCGGATTCTGGCTTTTGTTTACGCTCTGAGCAGGTTTAATTTTGAAAGAAATGAAACTATCGGAGGCAGAATAGCATGAATAAAGCAATAGTAGTGCTGGCAAGCCTGTTTGTACTGGCGCTTTCATTACCTTTGCAAGCGTGTCAATCAGCCTCAGCCAATAATTTCGAAGTTCTTGTGCTGAATATTACTCCTGGAAAAGTCATTGTGCATGAAAAGTTCACTGTAATTGCAGACATCAGCAACGTAAGTAATAGCGAGGCGAATTATGTGGTTCCTGTTATGGTCAATGGGATTGCTGACGATAGAAAGTCGATACTGCTTCCCCCCGGACAATCACAGCAGGTACAATTCACCCTCGCAAGGTCTAATCCGGGCACCTATGAAATAAGAGTCGGAAACAAAAGCTCGTCCGTTACAGTGGAAGAATCTTTGCCCGCCGTTATTAAGTTGTCTGATCTCAAGCTAAATATGGAACAGGCAAATCCAGGGGAGGAGGTCGTCGTCACCGCAATTGTTTCCAATACAGGCGGCAGCCCCGGCACCTATGTTGCCGAATTGAAAATAAACGATACTGTCGAGCAAGCTGAGAAGGTGATATTACCGCCGGGGGTTAAGTACAACCTTGCTTTTAGGGTAGTTAAGAATGATTCGGGAATATACAAGGTTGCCATCGATGACCTCACAGCCCAATTTACCGTGCCTGAGCCGATTCAAACCATACAGCTGATGGAACCTTCTGATACCTCGTATATACGCAAATCTCAAAGAGCATCGTCATGTTGCGGCGGCGGCACTACTGGTGGTGCCTGCCCATAAAAGTTGAATAAATGTAAATAACGAGTTTTGATAAGGGGAAATCCAGTGAATACAAAAATTATTGTCTACGAGTCAGCCATGTGCTGTTCCAGCGGTGTCTGCGGTCCCAACCCGGATAAATCGCTGATTGCTCTTCAAGATGCCCTGGATAAACTAAAAGATATGGGCGCTAAGATCGAGCGCTATAGCATCACAGGAAGCCCAAAGAAATTCAGGGAAAACCCGGAGATTATTAAACTCATGCAGGAGCACCAGATTAAAGCGCTGCCGATTACCACTTGTGACGGCAAGGTGGTCAAGATGGGCAGCTATCCCAGCATCGATGAGTTTAAAAGGTACATTGAGGACAACGCTATAGAGTTACCAGCGTCGTCAGGCAGGGAAGAAGTCAGTAAAGCTTGTTGTTCCGGACAAGAGACAAATGGCAATGAAGGTTGCTGTGCCGGGGGAAACTCCTGCGATATCAGTTGCGGCCCAAACTATCAAAGTAACATCGGCATCAATACCACAGGCAAGTGCTGCTAATAGGATCAATTGATACGTCGGCGTATCGAAATAAAATAATGATCACAGAATCACGGACTAAATTCTATTTCTTTTCCGGAAAGGGTGGCGTGGGTAAGACGACCATGGCTGCAGCCAGCGCAGCGCACTATGCGGCTGCGGGCAAGAAGACACTGATCATAACCACTGACCCGGCATCCAACCTTGCTGACGTTTTCGAGCAGACTATCGGATACGATGTTATCCCTATCGCAGGCGCTAAAAATCTTTTTGCCATGGAGCTTGACCCTGACAAAGCTACAGCTGAATACAGGGAAAGGATGATCGCTCCGTTGAAAGGGCTGATACCGGAGGAAAGCCTGGCCGTGGTTGAGGAGCAGTTGAACTCACCATGCACGGCTGAAATAGCGGCCTTTGAGCGCTTTACCGATTTCCTGCAGGACTCCGATTATGACGTTGTTATATTTGATACGGCGCCCACAGGCCATACATTGCGCCTGCTGGAATTACCCGGAGAATGGAGCACGGTAATAGAAAATGCGGCCAAGGACGGCAGCGCGGGGCAGACCTGCATAGGGCCTGCGGCTGCGTTGGCGGAGTCGAAAGAAAAGTTCGACCGTGCACTTGGTGCGATGCGCGATCCAAAGCAAACCACTTTCATATTTGTTTTACGACCGGAGGCAACGGCGATCTACGAAACGCAACGCTCAATTTCGGAACTGACCAGGCTTGGTATAACATCCCAGGAGCTTATTGTTAACGGCATTTATCCTGAGAGTGCGTGTGACAATACCTTCATGCTGCGGCGATTTTACAAACAGCAGGAGTACCTGGTCCAGGTCAGAGACAATCTCCAACTGCCGGCCAAGTTGATGCAGCTTGAATCCAACGAAGTGAAGGGCAGGGAATCATTGCAGGAAATAGGTAACAAACTGCTGAAGAATCCGGTGATGCTTGCAGATTACCCTATACAAATCAGAGAAATTGCACAGGAATCGTCGACAGGAAATTACGGGCAGGTAAACCCGGTCATCGAGAAATTGCTTATTCCATGCAACGGACATCGCAGGACGATTTTCTTTGCCGGCAAGGGTGGTGTGGGCAAGACAT
The DNA here is from genome assembly GCA_964448985.1 of uncultured Dehalococcoidales bacterium. Lineage (GTDB taxonomy): Bacteria > Chloroflexota > Dehalococcoidia > GIF9 > UBA5629 > CAIMUM01. Next base: position 3,204 of record CAYVBI010000055.1, on the reverse strand, counting down.
CGATCGCGGCTGCAACGGCGTTATGGGTAGCCGGACGCGGCTATCGCACATTGCTGCTAACCACGGACCCGGCCTCTCATCTTGCACAGATACTGGGACAGCCGATATCTGAAGAACCGGCAAAGGTGGAAAAGCAGAAGGACCTGTGGATGGCATGTATCGACGGACCTCAAGCTGCGAGGGAATACAAGGCAAAAGTGCTGGCTGAAGTCGGTCAGAAATACGACTCTAAGCGTGTTGCAGCGATAGAAGAGGAACTTGACTCGCCCTGCACAGAGGAAATGGCCACTTTTGAAAAATTCATTGAATTTGCCAGCCGGAAAGATTACGAGGTAATAGTATTCGATACCGCGCCCACGGGGCATACATTGCGCCTGCTGAAACTGCCCGTAGAATGGAGCAAACAGTTGGAAATAAAAATATATACGACTACTGAAGATACCGAGATGGACAGGGTCACCAAAGCTCGTTTCAAGGGAGTTATTGAGATGATGCAGGACCCGGACCGCACAACCTTCAGTTTTGTTACGTATCCCGAGAACACGCCCATTGAGGAAGCCAGCCGTGCCATGGAAGACTTGAAAACCATCGGAATATCGACGACACTAATTGTGGCAAATCTCGTGTTGCCGGACAGTATCGTAACAAATGACTATTTAAGACAGCGTAAGTCGATGCAGGAGAAATACCTGGGACAAATGAGCGAAAGGTTCATGGTGCCGATTATTCAGCTTCCTCTGCTGGCAGAAGACTTGATCGGGGAAGATAATTTAAGGCAGGCTGCACAGATATTATATGGCAGATAGAGAATGGAAGTAGAAATGACGGGTAAAAATACGCGATGGTGGAAAATAGCAGTCTGTGCTCTTGGTGTTTTGATGATAGCAGGGGCCGTTACATACGCTCTTTTAGTACGCACGGCAGCTAGTTCCGTGATACCCCCGAACGACAACCCTGCACAGTCAACTGAGGCCGTTAATACGCCAACCTCAGACGGAGATGGGGAACTAAGCTGGATAACATGCCTTGGCTCCAGGTACGAAAAAAATGATTATATCTTCGTAGTGTTTCCTGGCAATGATGAGCTGACCAGAAAAGCAGACCAGGCGGTCAAAACCGCTACCGAAACAATCAGACAGAGCGGCGGCGCCGTCGATGCAATGACCCTGAGCTCTACAGATCTGGAGTTTCAGGCCTCTCTGGACCGCCTCGCCATACAAAAATTGCCGGCAGTGCTATTAATTGCAGCCACGGGCCAGGGCGATATTGTAAAAGGCGATATTACAGAGGCCAAGCTTCTGCAGGCATATTTAAGTTTACAGAAAACCTGCGTTCCCGGCGCGTCAGGTTGTTGTCCTAAATAAGGACCAAACAGTAATCGATTATATAAGAGTGGATAGGCCAGATTTTCAGCGCGTCGGTGATTACACGCCCATTACGGAAAGACAACCTTATGGATCAAGAGCTGCCGGTGGAAGCCAGGCTGCTGCTATATGGGGATAAAGAGTAGACCAATAGTATTATATATGATACTATTGGTCTACGGATATGATAAATGGGCAAAAATGAAAAGCGGGAACAGCGGATTCGCAGTAATCCGACCAACGTGCCTCTGGAAGAATTTGAAGCACTTATCCTGCAGCATGGTTCTATCAGAGGAGGAGGAAAACACCCCCAGGCAATGATCGGGAAACGGTTCATGGCATACAAGCGAACCAACCCGGTAAAGGCGGCCTATGTCAAACAGTTGCTTGAGTATATCGATAATCCTTGATCTGGCTGACCGGAGGAAATTATGAAGAAAGATATTAAGTCAGAGATAGAATACTACGCGAAATTGCCATATCAGATCATTATTGAGCAGTGGGACGATGGTGACGGTCCCTATTTTCTGGCGCGAGTTCTGGAGCTACAGGGCTGCATGATAACTGGTGATACACCCGAAGAAGCATTGCGTGAACTGGAAGATGTCAAGCGCGATTGGATAAAGACCAATATAGAAATTGGAAATGCAATGCCGAAACCGTTAAAGGCGGCAAAATACAGCGGAAAGGTAGTCCTGCGCATGTCACCTTCACTGCACGAAACCTTGGTGACGGTTGCTGAACTCGAGGGAGTCAGCCTTAACCACTATATGGTGTCCGCCCTTTCTAAATCTGCGGGCCGTGATGAAGTGCTGGTAAAAGAGCGCAAAGCCCCTTACAAGAAGCGCTCCCGTTGAAAGCTAATTCACTTGTTTAACGTGAGCGATTGATCATGTCCAAAATCTCTTTTTCGGGAATGGCCCCTTTGCGCAGGATAACCGGAGGATTTACCGTAATATCGACTACGGTCGATTCCACGCCACCCGGGCATGTGCCGCCGTCTAAAATGAAGTCTATCTCAGAACCTAACTGCTCCCTCACCTCTGCAGCTGTCAACACAGATGGCAGGCCGTGCTGATTGGCGCTGGTGCCCACGATGGGACAACCGGCTTCCTTTATCAATCTAAGCGTGACGGTGTGACCCGGCATACGCACCGCAACCTTGTTGCTGCCCGACAGCGCCACGCTATTGAAGTCCCTTGCCCTGTCAAAGATAAGGGTGAGTCCGCCCGGCCAGAATTCGGCCATTAACCTCCTGGCCAGTGGAGGAATATCCGCTGTCAGTACGTTGAGCTGTGACATATCGGATATGAGGACAGGCAGTGGCAGGTTGAGCGGACGCAGTTTAACAGTGAAAATCTTATTTACGGCCTTATCGTTGTGTACATCTGCGCCAAGACCGTAAACGGTATCGGTAGGATAGGCCGCTATGCCGCCCGCCCTTAATATGGCAGAGCACTTCTTCACCTGTTCCAGAATATCAGAGGAGAGATCATTTATTTCAGGCATATCACCATCATCCCTGTACAGCGAAATTGTACCTTAAAAAGCACTGTCGCTTAAATATCGGGCAGGGTACACAGCGTAGCTGCCCTGTGATATACTTTGTCGAATGAGTGGGGGAAAAGAAAAAGCGGGCAGCCACCGTATATCCACCAGCGACGATATCGAAGTTTCCACTTATCTCGAGATCGCCAAGGAGATGCAGGGCGTGCAGGCTGCGCCCAAGCCCGATGATATACCGCACGGCGCCCGCGAGGCTGTGGCTATCATCGACTTTGGCTCCCAGTACAGCCATCTCATCGCGCGGCGCGTCAGGGAATGCAACGTTTACTGCGAG
>CAYVBI010000054.1:0-10705 GCA_964448985.1 uncultured Dehalococcoidales bacterium | reverse complement strand
GGCACATTCGACATGAGGCTGATGGGCGGGCTGCGCAAGGCCATGCCCTGGACCTATATTACTTTTCTGATCGGATCTCTCAGCCTGGCAGGCATCTGGCCGCTGGCCGGGTTCTGGAGCAAGGATGAGATAATAATTTCGGTTTTCGACAAGCAACCCATACTATTCGTATTGATGATCACAACCGTTTTCATGACGGCTTTCTATATGTTCAGGGCAATATTCATGACCTTCCACGGCGAGTATAGGGGCGGCGCCCAACCTGAGCACGGCGGGCACGGCGACGCGCATTCCCACGGGCCGCATGAATCACCCATGGTCATGGTCATCCCGCTGGTCATACTGGCGATACTCGCTATCTGCGCCGGCTGGGTAAATGTCACGGGACTTTTCAACCAGTTCATGGGTGAGGGGGAAGGACATCAGGTCAGCTTTGTCGCCGGCTTCTTCGGTACGCTCACCCACCCGTTGCCGCTGATATCGCTGGTCATTGCCGTCCTGGGTATACTGCTGGCCTACGCTATGTATGGCGCCAAATGGATATCACCCGAAAGGATCGGGAGTGCTTTTAAACCTATTTACATAATGTTGTCGCGCAAATACTGGATGGACGAGCTCTACGAAAACGTCATCGTGAAGAACATTTTATACAATGGCATTTTTAAATGGATGGCTATGTTTGATACGAGCGTAGTGGACGGTACGGTGAATGGGGCCGCGCAGGGCACTGCCGCTGCCGGTGGAATTCTCCGTAAATTACAGACCGGACAGACGCAATTGTACGTAATCTCTATTGCTATAGGCGCTATTGCTATAGTCGCCTGTTTATATTTATTCAGCTGAGGTAAATGGCTTTGAATCTGAATTTGTTGAGCTGGATCGTTTTTCTGCCGGTTATCGGTTTGTTCGTGATTGCCCTTATTCCCAGGCCGGGGCAGAAAACGGTCAAGTGGATAGCCCTGGCTGCGGCCACGGCCTCATTCATACTGTCTATTGCAGTCTTCATTATGTTCGACAGGTCTGAGTCCGCCATCGGGCAGATGCAGTTCGTCGAGAAGATATCCTGGATACCTGCCATCAATTCGTTCTACTATCTGGGCGTGGATGGCCTGAGCCTGCCCCTGGTCATACTCATGACCTTCCTGGGTGTGGTATCGGTCCTCGTTTCCTGGAAAATACAACTTAATCCAAAGCAATATTTCATCTGGATATTACTACTGGAGAGCAGCATACTGGGCGTTTTCTGTTCACTCGACCTCATCCTTTTCTTCCTCTTCTGGGAGTTGGAACTCATTCCCATGTTTTTCCTCATCTCCATCTGGGGAAGCGGGCGCAAGGAATACGCCGCATACAAGTACCTCATCTACACGCTGGTAGGCAGCGCATTCATGCTGGCGGGAATACTTTGTGTCTACTTTATTGCGCACACCTTTGATATGACGGCCCTGGCCGGTATTCAGATCGCTTCATCGTTCATACCGCTGACAGCCCTTTTCTTCCTGCTCATAGTTGGCTTTGCCATCAAGCTGCCGGTTTTCCCGCTGCATACCTGGCTGCCCGATGCTCATACCAATGCGCCCACTGCTGCCAGCGTCATCCTGGCCGGCGCGCTGCTCAAAATGGGCGGCTACGGCATGATACGCGTATGTGTCAGCATGCTGCCGCAGGTAGCGGTACAGTACGCTCCTTTCATGCTCACTCTGGCTGTTATCGGCGTGATCTACGGGGCGGCGGTCACCATCAGGCAGACGGATCTTAAGAGGCTCATCGCCTATAGCAGCGTCAGCCACATGGGCTACGTGCTGTTGGGTATCTTTGCGCTGGACCAGGTAAGCCTGGTGGGCGCCAGCCTTCAAATGTTCAGCCATGGCGTGATCACCGGGCTGCTCTTTGCCGTGGTGGGACTGGTCTACGATAAGACGCATACCCGCGACCTGAACAATTTGAGCGGTCTGGCCCGCCAGATGCCAATCATAGTGGTTGTTTTCAGCATCGCCGGATTGGCTTCGCTGGGACTCCCCGGCACCGCCGGGTTTGCAGCCGAGTTCATAACGTTTGCCGGCAGCTTCGCCAGCACGGTGGTCGCCGGCATGCCGATATTTACACTGATAGCGGTGCTGGGCATCGTGATCACGTCCGGCTATATACTCTGGATGCTGCAGAGGGTCTTCTATGGTTACCCGCTGGACAAATACAACGGCGTGGGTGATGCTGACGCGGTCGAGATGATCAGCACTTTCTCCTTTGTGGCAGTCATTATGGCGGTGGGTATTTACCCGGCCGTACTGACGAATGTAATAAATATGGGGATAGCACCTATTGCGAAGCTGATAGGTATGTAAATAGATTAGTCTTGCGGACGGTTTAGATAGATGATATTGGATCAGATTAAATATATAGCGCCAGAGTTGAGCCTGCTGTGCTTTGCTCTGCTTATCATCATGCTGGACCTTTTCATAAACAGTAAAAAAGCGCTTCCTGTACTTGCAGTTGCCGGAGCGCTGGTATCGGCTTTCTTTGTGCTGATGCTGTGGAACGGCCAGCCCACGGAGGCTTTTTACCGTACTATCGCCATAGATCAATTCGGCCTCTTTTTCAAGTTGCTCATCCTGGCGGCAACAGCGCTGGTGGTACTGGCTTCGAATAAATACGTAGTCAAATTCGAAAGGTTCCAGAGCGAGTTTTATGCATTACTGATGTTGTCTGCCATCGGGCTTATGTTGCTCGTTTCGGCAATAAACCTGATAACGATCTTTGTTGCGCTGGAACTGAGCAGCATCTCTCTTTATGTGCTCGTCAGTTTCCTCAAGGACAAGAAATCCAGCGAAGCCGGACTTAAATACCTTATCCTCGGGTCCGTTGCCTCTGCCATACTGCTTTACGGCATGGCGCTGGTTTTCGGTATGACCGGCAATACCTGTCTCACATGCATCGCCGACTATATCAAGGGTATGCCGGCCGCCAGCCTGCTGGGCACACCGGCTCTGCTGGTAGGTTTGGTCCTGGTGATAGCAGGGTTCGGCTTCAAGATCGCCAGCGTGCCCTTCCAAATGTGGGTGCCTGATGTATACGAGGGCGCTCCAACCCCCATAACCGCTTACCTTTCCGTAGCCAGTAAAGCGGCAGGGTTCGCCGTTATCGCGCGCATACTTTTGACTGCTTTCGGCATGCCCGACTGGCTGCACAATGATTGGGCGATAATAATCGCCGTACTGGCTGCCGTTACCATGACTGTGGGCAACGTGACGGCGCTGCTTCAGACCAATATAAAGAGAATGCTGGGATATTCCAGCATAGCACAGGCCGGTTACCTCATGGTCGGGCTGGCTGCGATGGGTATGGGATCACAGGTAGACGGCACGGTGCGCAGCGGCCTGCTTTTCTTCCTGCTGAGCTATACCCTGACTAACCTGGGTGCCTTCATCGCAATCATAGCCATCTCCAATAAGATCAACAGCGATCAGATAGATGATTATACGGGCATGGGCAAACGCGCCCCCCTGCTGGCCGTGGCCCTTACGATCTGCATGGTGTCTCTTACCGGGCTCCCGCCCACAGCCGGTTTGATAGCCAAGATCTACATTTTCAGCGGCGCCGTTGACCAGGGCCTGTTGTGGCTGGTCATCATTGCTGTGATCAACAGTTGTATCTCCGCCTTCTACTATTTCAAGGTGGTCAAAGTCATGTGGATGGGCGAGCCGGCCGCACCCGAAAAGGTGACATCATCCTGGCCCGAGTGGCTGGCCCTGGCTCTTTGCTGTATCCCTGTTGTCATCATCGGCGTGCTCCCCGGCGCCTTCATTGCGCTGGCACAGAGCGCTTCCGCACTGTTCGGAATTTGATCTGATCGCCGCTACCCCGACGTACACCGCATGATCATTCTCTGTCGGCTATGATCCATTCTCCCCCTTGGCTGTCTGACGCACTGTGTCATATTTGACACTGCCAGATGCTTGTGATAGTCTGCTGCTCTGTGAAAAGGATAGGCATTTTATATCATCCCAAGGTAGAGAAATCGGAACGTTTCGCACGCGATATCGAAGGATTTCTCAAGGCCAAAGGCATAGGATGCTGGATCCACTCGTCCTGGGACGAGGGGGAAGCCAGGAGCGCGTTGGCCGGATCCGACCTTGTCATCAGCGTCGGCGGCGATGGCACCATACTGCGCGCCGCACGAATAATTTTTCCGCTGGAAATACCCATACTGGGTGTGAATTTCGGCAATCTGGGATTTATGAACGAGCTGGAGGCAGGCGAGGCCCGGGATAAGCTGATTGAGATCATAGGCGGCGCGGGCTGGATCGAGCAGCGGGCAGTCCTGCAGGCCGTTGTCGGGTCTTCCGGAAATACCTACCATGCTCTAAACGACGTAGTAATCGGGCGCGGCAGGTTCCTGCGCCTTATTAACGTTGAAGTGACTATTGACGGTCAGGCATTTACGACCTACCGGGCAGATGCGGTGATAATATCCACCGCCACAGGCAGTACAGGCTACTCTCTGGCTGCTAACGGCCCCATCCTTTATCCGGAGTCGCGTGACATCCTGATGAAAGCTGTATGCCCCCATTTAAATATGGATAAGGCTATAGTGCTCTCGCCTTCGACAAAAATAACGCTTAAGGCTTTCACCAATCACGAAGCGATGATAAGCATGGACGGACAGGTGGAGGAGCAGCTGAAAAGCGGTGACGTGGTCGAGGTGTGTATGGCACAGCAGGCCTTGCGGTTTTTACGCCTGAGGCCCAGAGGTAGCTTTTACCAGACACTCGTATCCAAGTTAAAAGGAAAATCATTATGAAAGTAGAGAAAGCGACAATAGAAGACGTAAAGAAGATGCACGAGCTGGTCAATAAATTTGCCGGCACAGGCGAGATGCTGCCGCGTGCCCTCAGTGAGATATATGAAAACCTGCGGGACTATTTCGTTATACGTGATACCGCCGGAGTCGTCATAGCCTGCGTTGCCCTGCACATCAGCTGGTCTGACCTGGCCGAGGTGAAGGCGCTGGCGGTCCACGAGAGCAAGCATAAGAAGGGCATGGGTGCGGCGCTGATCAAGGCCTGCGTCCGGGAGGCCAAGTCGCTGGGCATACCGCGCATATTTTGCCTGACCTACAAGCCCGGCTTTTTCCAGAGACAGGGCTTCAAAATGGTTGAAAAAACGGAGCTGCCGCGAAAGATCTGGGCCGAATGCTACAGCTGCCCCAAATTTCCGGACTGCGACGAAGTGGCGCTGGTGCTGGATGTGGCGGTGAGCCGATGAGTAAAGAGAGGCTGCTGTCGTCCAGGACGGTTTTCGAGGGACGTGCAGTAAAGCTGATCCTAAGCACGGTTGAGAAAAGCAAAGGCGAAACAGTCACCCGCGAGATCGTAGAGCACAGGGATGCCATTGCGGCTGTTGTTCTGGATGATCGCGGAAATGTCGTCATGGTGCGGCAGTTCAGGGTACCCACCGGCAAAGACCTGCTGGAGATTCCAGCGGGCGTCATGGAGGACGGCGAAAGCCCGGACGAATGTGTCAGGCGCGAGCTGCAGGAGGAGATAGGCTACCTTCCGCGCAAGATAAAGAGGCTGGGTGGATTTTACCCGGCGCCCGGTTATTGCACCGAATTTATCAATGTATTCCTGGCTACGGGGTTGGAAGAGAGCCGGCTGGTGGCCGAAGATACTGACGAGATCGAGGTTGTGAGAATTCCTGTCGCTAAGATCATCGGCATGATCGACAGCGGCGAGATCTGCGATGCCAAGAGCGTTGCCGGCCTGTTGAAATACCTCTCAATTGACGCCGGCTGATTAACCTTTCCTGTAAGCCGCCTGCCCCTTTTCGTAAAGGTCCCCCCCGTAGATGTCATTTATCACCACGGCAGGGAAGTCTTTGACTTCCAGGCGATATACCGCCTCCGCTCCCAGTTCAGCGTAAGCGACAGGCTCGATCCTTTTAATAGAGCGGGAAAGCAGTGCGCCGGCGCCTCCCGTAGCTGCCAGGTATACGGCCCGGCTTTTAAGCATCTTTTTTCTGACCTCAGCGGACCTTCTGCCCTTGCCGATCATACATTTCAATCCCTGCCCAAGCAGCGCAGGGGTATAGCGGTCCATGCGGCTGCTTGTGGTCGGGCCTGCGGAGCCGACGACGTAGCCCGGCCGGGTCGGCGTCGGGCCTGTGTAATATATGGTCTGACCGTCCAGGTCAAATGGCAGGTCCGCACCGGCGGTCAGGGCTTCAGTTATCATTTTATGCGATGCATCTCGCGCAGTCAGCATACTGCCCGTTAACAGCACGCTGTCACCGCATTTTAACGACCGGATATCCTTGTCTGAGATGGGCAGCGCTATGCGTCTTGTTTTCATATTCAAAGCATCGCTTCCCTGTGCCGGGAGCACCAGCACTGCATGTTGACCGCCACCGGCATGCTGGCTATGTGTGCCGGAAATACCTCTATATGCACGGCCAGGGCGGTTACGCTGCCCCCATACCCCATTGGTCCGATCCCCAGCATGTTAACGGCGGTCAGTATCTTGTTCTCCAGTTCCCTTATCTCTGAATCCGCATTATGAGATCCCGTCTTTCGCAGCAGCGATTTCTTGGCCAGCAGCATGGTCTGCTCGGCTGTGCCGCCTATCCCGATACCGATTATAAGCGGAGGGCACGCGTTGCTGCCACATTCATCAACCAGGTTGACCACGTACTCGACTATACCTTCGTATCCCCGGGAGGGCGGCAGCACCGTGAGCCTGGAGCAGTTTTCCGCCCCGCCGCCTTTGGGCAAGACGCATATCCGCAATGTGTCGCCCGGCACGATCTCCGCGTGTATCACGGCCGGAGTGTTGTCCCCCGTATTTTTCCTGGCTGAAAAAGGCCTGTGGACCATTGACTCGCGCAGGTATCCCCCTTTATATCCCCTCCTGACCCCTTCATTTATTGCGGTGGTGAGATCGCCGCCGATAATATGGACTTCCTGGCCGAGTTCCAGAAAAACCACCGCCGTGCCTGTATCCTGGCAGACAGGAAGAAGGTGATCCCCCGCCACGGTTATATTTTCCAGGATCGACTTAATGATCTGCTTGCCAAGGGGCGACTTTTCCGACCTGCGTGCACGTTTTAACGAAGCAACAACATCGGACGGCAGATGGATGCAGGCGTCCTGAAAGAGGGATGCGACGGCCCTGGTTATGGCGCGGCACTGGATTCTTCGCATAACACTGTAAGACGGGGACTGTGTTGAGTATCTCCGTGCTGATTATATTACTTTTTGAGCTTTTCTATAATTGCTTCCGCGACCTGGGAAGTGCCCGCGCTGGGTTCGTTGCGGTCCCGGCGCATGTCATAGGTCACGTTTATCCCCTCGGCGATGACAGCGCTGATGGCCGCCTCCATCCTATCGGCCGCAGACCCCTCCCCAAGGTATCGCAGCATCAGGACTGCCGAGAGCATCTGCGCCATGGGGCTTACTTTGTTCAGGCCCGTATATTTGGGTGCGCTACCATGTGTGGGCTCGAATATAGCCAGTCCATCACCGATGTTGGCGCCGGGCGCCAGCCCCAAACCGCCCACCAGTCCCGCGCACAGGTCCGAGATGATGTCCCCGTAGAGGTTGGGAAGCACCAGTGTGTCGAAACGTTGCGGATTCCTCACGAGCTGCATGCAAAGGGCGTCGACCAGTACCTCTTCGTACTCAATATCAGGGTACTCCCTGGCCACCTCCCTGGCAGTCGATAAAAACAATCCGTCGGTGAATTTGAGGATATTGGCCTTGGTTATCGCCGATACTTTTTTGCGTCCGTATTTGCGGGCATATTCGAAGGCATATTTCACGATTCGGCGGGAACCATGCTCCGAGATGGCCTTTATGCTGAACCCCGAATTCCTGTCCAGGCTTCCCTTGAAATCCTGCATGATTAGATCATAAAGCTGAGAGGCCTCCGCGGTGCCCCTGGCGAACTCGATGCCGATATAGAGGTCCTCGGTGTTCTCCCGGACTATCACCAAGTCCACGTTACGATACAATGTGGTTACCACGCCGGGGTAACTTTTGCAGGGCCTCAGGCAAGCGTACAGGTCGAGCTGTTTGCGCAGGGCGACGTTCACGCTGCGAAATCCTTTACCGATGGGCGTAGTTACCGGCCCCTTGAGTGCTACCCTGTTCCTCCTGATGGATTCGAGGGTCGCTTCAGGCAGCGGCGTCCCATACTTTTCGACGGCCGCCTCACCCACGGTATGCACCTCCCAGTCGAAGGCAATGCCTGTAGCCTCCAGCACACTGACAGTGGCCCTGGTTATCTCCGGGCCGATGCCGTCTCCCGGGATCAGCGTAACGCGGTAAGTCATTTTACATAACCTCTTAAATAGCCTGTTATTCAGAGTTTCAGGTCGCCGTGCTTGTTGATAAAGGGGATCAGTCCGCCCTCGTTTAATATATTCAACATGGTCGGTGGTATCTTGGTGAAGCTATAACTCTCGTTCCTGGTGACGTTGCGGATCAGGCCCTCATCCAGGCTGATCTCGAGATTATCACCATCGGCGATCTTATCTGTCGGACAGATCAGGGCGGGTACGCCCTGGTTGATAGCGTTCCTGAAGAAAATCCGTGCGAATGACTTGGCGAGTATGGCGCTCACGCCCGCCATTTTTATCACCAGCGGCGCATGTTCCCGGCTGGACCCGAGGCCGAAGTTGGATCCCGCTACGATGAAATCCCCGGGCTGGACGAGCTTAACGAAGTCAGGGTTGGCGTCTTCCATTGCATGCTTGGCCAGCTCGGGCAAGTTGCTGCGCAGGTGAGCGTATTTGCCGGCAATGATCAGGTCGGTGGATATGTCATTACCGAATTTAAACGCTCTTCCTTTGAGAGTGGCCGGTCCCATTACACTACCTCTCTTGGATCTGTTATTTTACCGGTCAGAGCTGATGTCGCAGCTGTGGCCGTGCTTGCGAGGTATATGAGTCCCTCGGGATTGCCCATGCGCCCCTTAAAGTTGCGGTTGGCGGTTGACAGGCATACCTCCTTATCTCCCAGCGCACCCTGGTGCAGCCCAAGGCAGCCGGCGCACCCGGGCGGCAGGATGATGCCGCCTGCCTCAATAATCGCCTGTATATAACCGGCGTTAATGGACTCCGTGTATATCTTGCGTGAGGCGGGGCATACGATCAGCCTGACCCCTGCCTGTACCTTCTTATTTTTCAGTATTGAGGCTGCTTCAGCCATGTCCTCCAGCCGCCCATTGGTACAGGTGCCGATGAACACCTGATCCACCCGTATATCGCTCAGCGACTTCGCTGTGGCGGTATTGTCAACTGTGTGGGGCATTGCAACCATCGGCTCCAGTTTATCCGCCTCAACCTTGATGGTGCGCTCGTAAACCGCGTCGGAGTCTGCGGCTATGGGAGTGTATTCCTTTACCCGTCCCTGTTTTCTAAGGTACTCCCGGGTGATACGGTCGGAGGGGAAAAGACCAACCTTGGCGCCAGCCTCGATGGCCATATTTGAGATCGTCAGCCTTTGCCAAAGGGGCATGGCGTCCACTGCGTTTCCTCTAAATTCCAGCGCTTTGTAGGTCGCGCCGTCTGCTCCGATCGTGCCGATCAGGTGCAGGATCAGGTCCTTGGCGCCCACACCCTTGGAGAACCGTCCCGTCACCTCGATGCGGATCGTTTCCGGCACTCTGAACCAGGTTTTACCCAGCGACATGGCCACCGCCACATCGCTCGAGCCCATCCCGGTTGCGAAGGCGCCCAGAGCGCCTGCGGTCACTGTGTGGGAATCGGCGCCGACGATAACATCGCCCGGCCTGGCCAACCTCTCAGCCACGATCTGATGGCAGACGCCGCAGCCGACATCGAAAAGCAGGCAGCCTGTTTCGGCCGCGAATTCCCTGATAAAAATATGATCGTTCGAAAGCTGCCGGCTGGGGCTGGGGCTGGCGTGGTCGATGAATAGAGCCGTCCTTGCGGGTGAGGCCAGCGTTTGCTTTTTACCCGATTTAAACTGTCTGATGGTGAGCGGCCCCGTCGTGTCCTGCACGAATACAAGGTCCACAGCGGAGATAACGATATCCCCTACCCGCGCATCGCTGCCCGATTTGTTGCTTAATATCTTCTCACTGATAGTTTTACCCATGTAAATGAATCCTGAAGTACTATATTCTGAAGAATATTAGAGTGTACATTTTATCATAATTGATTTTGACTGTTTACTTAAGGCGCCCTCGGTGTACTTCCGAGGGTTGCGCGCATAGCTTTCAGTGAAATAATCCGGAAGGTTTACATTTTTGCGGAAATGTTTTATTATACTGAGGTCAATGACCAAAGTACATAATATGACCGATTAATCAAGCTGCTGATAGGCGAAAAAGTGGAATGAGGAGAAGTTGAAAATGAACGATGAAAAAACGTCTGTCAGCGGATATTCTTTATCCAGCGGGCAACGGACTTACATTTTTGTGCTCCTGTTCTTGCTTTATTTCTTTGATGTAGTTGACCGGTATATGGTGTCATCGATGTTTCCCTATATCCAGAAGGAATGGGGACTGACCGACGTGCAAAGCGGGCTATTAGTTTCAACAGTATACTGGTCGATCTTGATACTCGTGTTTCCCGCCTCGATAATTATCGACCGCTGGAGCCGCAGAAAGACCATAGGCATTATGGCTGTTTGTTGGAGCATAGCTTCCATGGCGTGCGCATTCGTGGGCAACTTCGGCCAGCTATT
>CAYVBI010000053.1:5054-11024 GCA_964448985.1 uncultured Dehalococcoidales bacterium | reverse complement strand
ATGAGGTGGGCATGTCCAACATGGCGATACCCATTCTCTATGAGATCATCAACAATATTCCCGGCGCCCTTGCCGAACGCGTTTACGCGCCCTGGGTCGATATGGAGCAGGCGCTCCGCCGGCATAATCATCCGCTTTGCAGCCTCGAGACCGGCCGGCCGTTGCGTGACTTCGATATCATCGGCTTTTCTCTGGGCTATGAGTTGGGCTGCACCACTGTTCTCAATATGCTCGACCTGGCAGGCGTGCCCGTATTCAGCAAACAACGCGACGGCTCATATCCCCTGATAATGGCCGGCGGCACCTGTGCCATGAATCCGGAGCCGCTCTCGGACTTCATCGATGTATTCTTCGCCGGCGAAGCTGAAGATGTACTGGAAGGGCTGTTAAACGTAGTGCGGCAGCACAGGGATAACAGGGATACATTGCTGCGCAGTCTGACGAAGCTGCCCGGTGTATATGTACCCCGCTTTTACTCACCGTCTTACCGGGCGGATGGGACATTGGCCTCTGTGCATCCTTTGGATAATGGTGCTCCTCCGAGCATCGTTAAAGCTGTGGCCGATAAGCTCAGGCCTGTGACCCGGCCGGTAATACCTTATATAGAGGTTATACACGACCGTGCCGCCGTGGAGATCCAGCGCGGATGCAGCCGCGGCTGCCGCTTCTGCCAGGCGGGTGTTCTCTATCGCCCGGTAAGGGAGCTGCCCGAAGACACGGTAATGGAGACCGCCGGCTGCCTGCTGGAAAATACGGGTTACAATACGCTGGCGCTTATATCTCTGAGCTCCGGCGATTACAGCAACATCAACCATCTTGTCCAGGCTCTATCGGACAAATATACCCGAACCGGGATATCCATCTCCCTGCCCAGCCTGAGGCTGGACAAATCTTCCATCAACCTTATCGATTCCCTCCCGGCAGGCCGCAAGACTACGCTGACCTTTGCCCCGGAGGCGGGCAGCGAGCGCATGCGCCGGGCCATCAATAAGTGGATACCCCGGGATGCCATGATGGAGACCTTTGCCGCCGCATTTGAAAAAGACTGGATGAACTTAAAGCTTTACTTTATGGTGGGCCTGCCCACGGAGACGGTTGAGGATGTGAAAGATATTGCCGTCCTGGTGGACTCTGTCAGCCGGCTGGGCAAGACTATACGCGGGCGACCGCCGCGGCTAAGGGTCTCGGTGTCGTCGTTTGTCCCCAAACCGCACACGCCCTGCCAGTGGGCCGCCCAGGATACGGGCGAGCAGCTTGAGGCCAAGCAGGCCCTTCTACAAAGCCTGCTGCGACGCAGCGGTGTAAAGCTCTCCTGGCACGATACCAAAATCAGCTTTCTTGAAGCTGTACTGTCACGCGGCGACCGCCGCCTGGGCGCCGTCATCTACGCCGCCTGGAAAAGGGGCTGCCGCCTCGCTACCTGGAGCGAGCTTTTCGATTACTCAAGATGGCAGCAGGCTTTCGATGAGTGCGGAATAGATCCGTCCTTCTACGCCCACAGGGAGCGGGACCCGTCTGAGTTGCTTCCCTGGCAGCATATCAGCCCGGGTGTCAGCACTGCATTCCTCAGGTCCGAGCGGGAAAGGATGCTCTCTGAAGAGCTGACCGGCGATTGTCGTGCGGAGGCATGTAATCTTTGCGGGCTACAGGGCTGTCATCCCTCCTGCCGCGCAAAGTCCCGGGAAATCGTTTGAATGCCCGGCTGCGTGTGTCCGGGAAATAACCTTGAAATTTGACTTTGAGGTTCAAACAGGATAACCTTTATGTTTTGTTACTAACACTGGAGAATGACGATGAAAAGACTGGAGCTTGAAGTTTTAAAAAGAGAAGTCAAAGGCAAGAAAGTGCGCTTCCTGCGACGCGGTGGACTGATACCGTGCAACATATACGGCCACGGCATTGAGTCGCTTCCCGTGCAGGTCGAAGCCCGCAAGCTCGGCCAGATCATTGCCAGGGCTGGAGGCACAGACCTGATCTCGCTTAAGATGGGAGGCGCCGATGCTTCGGGCATGGTTCTTATCCGTGACGTACAGCGCAATCCTATGACCGGCGAGCCCATCCATGTGGATTTTTACCAGGTCAATATGTCTGAGAAGCTCAAGGCTGATGTTCCGCTGGTCTTCACCGGCACCGCGCCGGCCCTGAAGCTTAAGAATGTCTCCCTGATGCATGCCATGACATCACTGCAGATCGAGGCCCTGCCTGACGACCTCCCGCACAACATCGAGGTAGATATCTCCAGCCTGGAGCTCCCTGAGCAGTCCATACATGTTAAGGACCTCACGGTCAGCAGCAAAATCACAATCCTGGCTGATCCCGATCAGATGCTGATCAAGGTTGCTGAGGTACGTAAGGTCGTTGAAGAGGTCCCGGCGGCAGAGGCTCCGTCAGAGGGTGAAGAGGCGGCAGCCGAAGGAGCAGAGGGCGAAGAAGCAGCAACAACAGAAGAGAAGCCCGAGAAGAAATAATACCGCTTTCAAAAGCCCCCTCTCTATCCGGGAGGGGGCTTTTCTTTTTCTATTTATGCTTTCTCACGAACTCACCGAGTTCACGCAGGTAGAGTTCCATGCCCTCGGCAAAAATCGTATTGTGATCCGCCTCAGGTATAACCACCATCCTCTTGTCGGCAGTTGCGACATTTCGGAAGATTTTCTCTCCCTCGTCCAGCGGCACAATAGAATCGTACTGCCCATGGATCACGAGGGCCGGCAGAGTTATTTTGGCGACCCGGTCAAATCCCGGAGAAGGAGGACCCGTCCGTCCGGGCTGTTGCAGTATTCGGCCCATCCTGCCCATCAGGTCCGTGACGTCACAGAAACCGCTCTCTATCACCATTCCCCTGAAATCAGAAGGGTATGCGGCGGCCAACTCGATGGCCGGCCCGCTGCCCAACGAGCGCCCCATGATAAAACGGCCACCCTTATAACCTTTATCATTTAAGAACTGCTGGAACCACTGTGCTATGGGATGGGCATCCCTCATCATGCCGGACACCGAAGGCTTTCCCCCGCTGCTACCATATCCCCTGTAATCTACGACTAAAAGGTTCAGTCCGATGCTGTTAAAGGCGGCGCCGATGTCTTCATATTCGCCGGCCAGCTCGCCGTTGCCGTGAAAGAAAAGCAGGTTGGCGTTTTGAGCATCCCCGAAATAGAACCGGCAGGAGATATCGACATCCTCTCCCACGGGTATCATGTACCCCGTTGACCCTCCGCTGTCGGCCAGCCTGTAATCGTCCCGCCTGGGATAAAAAATGAAATTAAGGATAGCGGGATGGTCAAAAGCCTCATATTCCTGCCAGCTATCCGCCATATCTTTATCCCTCTAATAATATGCTCTGATTATCCTGCCGCTGATCGTCTCACCTACTTCCAGCAGACCGTATGACTCATTGGCTCGGCCCGGGTTAAACAGCAGCACTCCGTTGCTTGCGTCGTTCGCAGCGATGTGGCTGTGGCCGAATATAACCACATCTGCGCCCGGGAAAAGCTGCAACACCCGGCTTTCCAGCCCGGCGGGCCCACCGCTGCCGTGCACGATTCCGATTTTCTTCCCCTCCAGTTCAAGCAACAAATTTTGGGGAAGACTATTTCTTACTTCGGGAAGGTCCATATTGCCGCACACGCCGTGCACCGGCGCCAGTGTCTGCAACCCCTGGATCACATCCATGGTTACAATATCGCCCGCGTGCACAATCAAATCAACTTTGCCAAGGGCACGGATAAGTTCCTGTGGAAGCTGATTAAAACTTCTCAGGTGTGTATCTGAGACAACTCCAATTCGCACCATAACAATCCTCTGTAAGTATAATTCGGGCGTTAACATAGAGTAAAGGCCGGACCGGCCGAATTATAAACTCACGTCCCTGTGAGGACAGGGACGTGAGCAAAAAGGAGGTGCTACCCTTGCTGTTACCAGGAGTAGGCAACGAGCCCTAATAATAAGCAGATGATCGAATATCCTATTAAGATTGCTGCTAACTCTATGTTTGCGCTCATTATCACGGACCCCGCTTTTCCTTTATGCAATATATAACGGGACTGCTAAACAAAAGTTTAGTTCCCCATCGGCCGGCCGGTTGGATTTGTGCACGGCTTAAACTATACTTTATTTAAATCATGGTATCGTTTGTCTGTATGACGGGTGCGATCACTACTGCCCTGAGGAGGTAGCCATGTACTGTTATCATCATCCCGACCGCGACGCGATCGGCGCCTGCGTTACCTGTAACCAGGCCGTCTGCCCGGAATGTAAGGTGGAGTACGAAGGCAAGGTATACTGCAATTCGTGTATACAGAAAATGGCCTCCGGAGCGGGCATCACAGCTTCACAGCCGGCTACCGCCTTATCCATTGGGAACACGTCAGGCATGGGACGCCAGTCCGCCGTA
Organism: uncultured Dehalococcoidales bacterium; assembly: GCA_964448985.1. Taxonomy (GTDB): domain Bacteria; phylum Chloroflexota; class Dehalococcoidia; order GIF9; family UBA5629; genus CAIMUM01. Next base: position 6,634 of record CAYVBI010000053.1, on the reverse strand, counting down.
CCGCAGGAGCTCGGCGACTGGAACTGGGGCGGCTTTCTGCTCACCTGGGTCTGGGGCATCGGCAACAGTGTATGGTGGTCTTTTCTTGTATTCGTCCCTTACCTTGGATTTATGGTCATGCCCTGGGTGTTGGCCTTCAAGGGCAACCAGTGGGCATGGCAGAGCCGCCACTGGGACAGCGTGGAGCATTTCAAGCGCGTGCAGCATACCTGGGCTATGTGGGGACTGGGCATAACCATAGCAGTTACGCTCCTGCTGACCATCATAATTCTTCTCGGCTTAGGGCTCATGATCTGGGGCGTGCAGCAGTCCGGCGTCCAGCCTTTTTAAGCGACCATTGATATAATAACCGGAGGATACTTAGATGAAGTGCGCTATACATCCGGACCGTGAAGCGATAGGCGGTTGCTGCAGTTGCGGTAGATATGTTTGCCCTGAATGCAAGGTTGATATCGACGGACAAATCTATTGTAACCAGTGCCTGGATACGAAATTAAAAGGAGGGGTCTGGCCGGGACCCGGCTCGCCCGGCGCTTCCAACACCTCAGGCCTGGGCGCCCTCTCCCAGGCGCCTCCCGAGATAAGAGGCTGGAACTGGGGCGCCTTTTTTCTCACCTGGATCTGGGGTATCGGCAACAACGTCTGGATCTCTTTCATCGCGCTGTGCGGCATATTGCCTTACTTCGGCTGGATCATCAGCCTGGTCATGGCTATTATTTTAGGTGTACGAGGTAACGAGTGGGCCTGGCAGAATAAGCGCTGGGATAGCATCGAGCACTTCAAAAAAACACAGCGCACATGGATGTGGTGGGGCATTGGCGTGCTTCTGCTGCAAATAGCTTTTATAATAGCGGTGACCGTGCTCATCATATCACTGGTAATGATCGCCTCCACCGCAGGTTTCGACAGCAATTTCGACTGGCAGAGGATCTTGCCTTCCATATAATAATGATAATTGCTTTTGAACATACCTTATGAACGATCTGCTGATTTTCGGACTGGTCTTTATAGGTGGGCTTGCCATCGGCGTGGCGGTCACAATCATTATTACGCGTATCTATAAGCCGTACTATAAGCAGGATATGCTGACCGTCAGCGGCGAGGTACAGAAAAACCTGGCCGCATTCACCGACGACGCCACTCAGAAGGCCGTAGACCACCTGGTCAAGATGTCGGGACAGATGGTGAACGCTCAATCACAGCTCAGCGAGCAGAACCTCGAGGGCAAGAAGGCCCTCATAGACCAGTCCATCAAGGAGGTGCGCGACAACCTCAAAAGCGTGGAAACGCTCGTAAGCGGGCTGGAAAAGGACCGCGCCAAGGCCTATGGCGAGCTTCTTGGCCAGCTCAAGACCACGTCGGAGCAGACGCTCAGGTTGTCGGAGACCACCGGCAAGCTCCAGGCTGCCCTCGGTAATACCAGGGTCAGGGGGCAATGGGGTGAACGCATGGCCGACGACATCCTGGCCGGCATCGGTTTCGTTGAAGGTATCAACTACACCAAGCAGCAGGTGGACCCGGCCGGAGGCTCCAGGCCCGATTACACTTTCCTCCTGCCCAACCGGCTGGTGCTCAATATG
>CAYVBI010000053.1:0-5032 GCA_964448985.1 uncultured Dehalococcoidales bacterium | reverse complement strand
TTTCCTCAAAGACGCCCGCCAGCGCATAAAGGAAGTCACCACGCGCGATTACATTAATCCCGAGCAAAATACCGTTGATTACGTGCTTGTGCTGATACCCAATGAGCAGGTCTACCGGTTCATCAACGAGAACGATCCAGACATACTGGACTACGCCCTGCAATCGAAGGTCGTGCTATGCTCGCCGATAACTCTGTATGCCGTGCTGGCATTGATAAACCAGGCCGTCAAGAATTTTAAAATGGAGAAGGGCCTGGCCGAGATCATCACCCAGATCAAACTGTTCGCTGCGCAATGGCAGAAATTCGTGGAAAGCATGGACAAAATGGGCAAAAGGTTACAGGATGCTCAAAAGGAGTTCGAAACTCTCACCGGCACGCGTAAAAACATGCTGGAACGTCCTTTGCTCAAGATAGACCAGATCAGGCATGACAGCGACATTAAAGAGCTTGATGTCATTGAAGCGGGGCCTTCACCGGCTGAGACGCAGTTGCTGGAGTAGTCCGAAGAATCGTTACCTTACAGCCCCTGGCCCATCTCTTTCAGCGCCTGATCAGCCTTATGTATGATCGCCAGGTCGGAGGTCATACCCTTAGCCCTGCGGAAATCTTCCGCAGCCTTAAGTAATTGCCCGGTCTGCATGTATGCGCTGCCCCGGCTGCAATAGACCCTGGGGTCCCGCGAATCGAGCATGATCGACCGGCTGATATCCTCGATAGCCTGGTAGTATTGACCTTTCATCATGTAGGCACAGCCACGGTTATGAAATGCGCCCGGGTCTGTGTCGTCAATTGCAATGGAGCTAGAAAAGTCATTGATGGCGCGGTCGAATTCTTTCTTATAGTAATATACGCTGCCCCGGTTATAGAAAGCCGCGGCCAGGTTGGGATCGAGGTCGATGGCGCGGTTGAGGTCTGCCATTGCCAGATCGAGGTCGCCCTTCTTGTAGAAAGCCCCCCCGCGCAATAGATACACAATTGCCGTAGTCGGGTCGAACTGGATGGCCTTGGTCAGCTCGTCTATTGCAAGGGAGTAATGGCCATCCTTGAGCAGCTCGAAGCTTTTCTCCTGGTGTACTTCCGCCTTTGCCTTGTGCTCAGCAGACACCTGGGCAGGAGATGGTGGCGGCGGTGGGGTCGTCGTCGGAACGGGTGGCGCCGGTATGGGATAAGATTCCGGACTGGCCTGGTATTCCGCCAGCGTTGGTTGCTTCTCGGGCGCTTTGGCAGGGGCAGCGCCCGGTTGACCGATATTAACCGGCGGCTCAATATTGACTGGCTGTGAAGCTTCCTCCGTTGGCGGTTGTGAATATTGCGTTTCCGCCACAACCCATTCGATCTCCGTTCCGCAGTTTCCGCAGTAAGTGGTTCCCGGCTCAAGGGCACCGCCGCATTGAACACAAGAGTAAAGGAAAATCAGGTCGCAGAAGCCACAGAAACGCTGCCCCAGGAAGGCTACGTTACTACATCGCGGACAGAGGAAACTCTGCTGCATATTCACTTAATACTGCCGTTTACCCGATTATACCCCACAAAAGGAGAAAAAGTACATGCGGATTTAATGGGGCAGTTGATTATATACAGGTAGGGACGTATAATTCCCTGCGGTCACTGGATGCAGATTGAAGCTATGAATACCCCCGCAGATTCGCTCATTGAACTGGCAAAAAAGACCGGGGCTATCAAGTTCGGCGAGTTTACTCTCGCGTCCGGCGCCAAAAGCAACCGTTATTTCGAAGGCAAGCTGCTCACCCTCCATCCTGAGGGAGCGTGCCGCGTTGGCGAAGCCATCTGCAACATACTGGAAGGCAGTGGGGCACAGGCGGTCGGTGGTCTTATAATCGGCGCCATCCCCATCGCCACGGCAGTTGCAGTCATCAGCCAGATGCGAGGGAAACCGCTGCTCGCTTTCCTGGTACGCGAATCCCCCAAGGAGCACGGCACCATGAAACTGATCGAGGGGCAACTGGAGCCGGGCATGCGTGTGGCCATAGTGGATGATGTGGTTACGCGCGGCGGATCGGTTTTTAAGGCCATAGAAGTGGTTGAAAACATCGGTTGCAAAGTGGTGAAGGTTGTTGCCATAGTCGACCGCCACGAAGGCGGCGGCGATAAGCTGATAGCCGATGGTTACGACTTCGTGCCGTTGATCCACTTCAATGCCGACGGCACGGTACAGGCGAATAAGCTGTTTTAAGCAGACGCTATTTAATTATTATCCGGAGGTGGAATTAAGAGATGTTGCCGATTAAGAATATTCTTTGCCCGACCGATTTCAGTGATCCTTCTTACGAGGCCTTAAAGGTTGCCGACGAACTTGCAGCGCATTTCGGCGCCACGCTTCACATCACCAATGTGGTGCCTCTGGTACCCATCGTGGAAGCGCCCATAGGCGTTGAATCAGCCGGTTTTAATGTGGCGTCTTACCAGCAGGAACTGGAAGGACAGGCGCAGAAATCACTCAAGAACCTGACTGAGCAGAAGATAAGCCGGGGCGTCACCGCGGTGACGGAGGTGCTCATAGGTAATGCCTCCGGCGAGGTCATGCGCTATGCTAGCGAGAAGGGGATCGATATGATCGTGATCGCTACCCACGGGCTCTCCGGGTGGCGCAGATTTATCTCAGGGTCCACTACCGAGCAGATCGTCCGCCAGGCCTCGTGCCCTGTTCTCACCATCCGCAAACCGGGCACCAAATAGGTCTTTGCCGGGGAGGGGCGCTCTCTCATAATACCGCCCTTTTGTGCGAACTGACGTTCACTTCTTCCCCAGTTCGTGATGAACCTGTACATATCTGATTATATCGGCGCGGTTCAGCATCCCCACCAGCCGCTCTTCTATCACCACCGGCAACTGGTTTAATCCATTCTCGGCCATGAGACGGACTGCGGTTTTCATGTTATCGCCGGGTGTTACCGTCTTAAGCGGTAGGGGCGTCATAACTCGGGAGACCAGTGTGGTACGCCATGCGTCGGGCGCCAGCTTCTTTATATCGGCAAGGGTGACAATCCCGAGTAATTTATCGTCTTCAACCACGGCCGCCGACCTGATGCCTTTTTTAACGTAAATGTCGTTGACCAGCGCCTCGACGTTTGAGCCGCCCTCAATCGTCTCCGGGCGGTCATTCATGACGCTGGCCACTTTCACGTTCAGCCAGATCGCACGCAGCTCCATCTCCCGCCTGGAAGCCTCGGCCGCGCTGTTGAGGAACCAGCCGATAAGGACCAGCCATACTCCGCCCATTATATTATCGGTGAGGGCCCAGAATACCCCCCAGGCGATCATGGCCCATCCGAATACCTGGCCTACGGTTGCAGCAATATTGGTGGCCTTCCTCAGGTCATTGGTTGCGCCCCACAAGATGGCGCGCAGGACGCGACCGCCATCCAGGGGAAAGCCGGGCAGTATGTTGAAAGCAGCCAGCAGCACATTGATCTCTATCATGTAGACTACGGTGGCTTTTATAGGTCCGTCAATCGCCAGGCCGCTTAAATCCAGCGCCCAGAACAAACCGGCCAGCGCCACACTGGTCAGGGGCCCGACTATGGCGATGGCAAACTCGATCCCCGGCTTCTCGGGCTCGGCTTCCAGGTTGCTCAGGCCGCCGAGTAAAAATAGCGTTATGCTCTTTACGGGCACGCCGCGCGATATGGCCATCAGGGAATGCGCCAGCTCATGCACAAGGACAGAGACAAAAAGGAGCAGGGCCGCCACCACAGCCGTCACCCAGTAGGTCAGGCCTTCCCATCCCGGGTACTCAGAGGGAAAATAGCCAATCGCCAGCGACCAGGAGATCAGGATGAAGATAATAATCCAGGTGTAATGTATACCTATATCGATTCCGGCGATGCGGGCTATACGCAGCGAACCTTTCATCATAAATTTAGTAATCTATGTGGCTATCTGCTTAATAAAACTCTCGATGGCACGATTAACTTCCATGGGCTTCTCCAGGAAGGCCAGGTGGGTGCCGCCTTCGATAATACTCACCCGGCAATCCGGCATCTTGCCGGCAAGATATTGGGAATACTTCGGCGGCGTCATATTATCCTGGTCACCCACGATGCAGAGCGCCGGCAGTTTGATCTGGCTCACCCTATCCATGACATCGAACGTATCACAGCAGCGAAAATCGTTGAGTTGCGCTGCAGGCCCCACCTCGGTCAACTTCGGTAAAATGGCCCGGCGAATCTCTTCATCCACCGTGCCGTGAAGCGGTTCGATCAGCTCTCTGATCCAGCCCTGAGTATCTCCCAGTTTGCCCTCAACCGCCTCTATAATCAACGGCAGCACCCTCAGGCGGGCGCCCGAGCCCATTAATATAATCGCTTTCAAATCCCCCGGGTATTTGAGCGCGTGCATGAGAGCAATACCACCGCCCAGCGAGTGGCCGCCCAGTACCACATCGGTATACTCTTTTTCCTGGAAATAGCCATGCAGCCAATCGGAATAAGCCTCGACACTGGTGCAGATTTCACCGCGCGGATGGCCGGGCAAGTCGGGAGTATCGGCATCGGTAAAGTGCTGTTTCTGCAGCATCCATACATCCCCGCAGGCGCCTGATCCGTGTATCAAGACCAGTTTCATATCGAACCTCCTAAATACTGCAAGATTGCCGCGGCTTGGCATCCTGTCAACGGCCAGTCTGAGTTTACGATGCGAAGGGCAGTTCCTGCTGGCCGCCGGCAACCATGGGTTTGGGAGGCGTAGTGGTCATGGCGCGGGTCTCCTTGGCGGCCTGCTCCTCGAGGTTCTCTTTCTCGACCAGGGCGATGGCAACAACGCGGTCGCCTTCATCCAGCCTGGAGAGCATGACGCCCTGCGTTATGCGCCCTTTTACGGGTACCCCCTCGCGCCTCTTCTTCCTTCCACCTTCTACCAATACCGTGGTCTCCCTCTCGACATCCACGTTTATCCTGAGCTGCACGCCGTTGGCCGTCGTTATGAATAGCTCGTAGCCGGGCGGAACGAACTTGGCTGCGATGACCTTGCCGGTCTTGGCATTGACCCTGTGGGCCAGCACGCCCTTCCCT
>CAYVBI010000052.1:0-11106 GCA_964448985.1 uncultured Dehalococcoidales bacterium | reverse complement strand
CTTGTCCGTACCAAACTATTATAGACAGGAGTCATCAACTCTTATACTAATGACATGATAAAAGGTTCTCCTCGCAATGACATGATAAAAGGTTCTCCTCGCAATGACATGATAAAAGGTTCTCCTCGCAATGACGTGGCGGTGCTTTATCTCTCGCTCCTGTCGAAGAGCAGCCTGTTGACGATAACGTTCCACGGTCGCCTGCTGCCTTGCAGGTCGTTTAGCAGCCCCGCCGTCAGGCGGCGCGCCAGGATAAGCGCGACCACGCCTGTTAAGGCAAGGGTCATCCCGGCCGGCTGGCCGAGCAGGGCCGAGCTGACCGGGCAGGAGGCGAAGCCGATGATCACTCCAAGGGGAAAGACCAGGCTGGGGGACCCGCCCAGGCGCAGCCGCTCGTCCAGGTTGCTGCCGCTGGCCTTCCAGCGCAGTGCGGTGCGTATAAAGAAGCCGGCCATGGCGATGGCCAGGGCGATGATAAAGATGATGGGGACGCCGTAGGCCAGGCTGAGTGTGAAATTGATACCCACGCTGACCGTGTTGCCGCGCTCGCCGTCGAACTTACGGAAGACCGGCCACATCTGGCCGCACAGCGCGGCCAGGCCTGCCAGCGCGTTGACCACCAGGGGGAAGCCCAGCAGAAAGCCGGCCAGCACCGGGACCACGCCCTTGAGTATATCGAGTAAAAAACCCAGTATGCCCCAGGGGCGTCCGACTTTGTACCACAGCGCGTGGTGCAGGTCCGGCTCCCGGGAAAGGTCCACGCCGCGCATGCGGCCGATCATTATCATGAACGGCATGGCGCCCAGGAAGTAGGAGGCGATGATTAAACCGGTATAAATGATAAGCATGGGCACTATTATAATAAATTTATAATAACTACGTATCCTGTCATTGCGGCCAGCAATTTAGACAAGTTTCAAGAATTCTTTCAGGGTAAGGCCGGATGATTTAATTATGCGTGATAGGGTAGACCGCTTGATGGGGATGTGGGCAGGAACCACGATCTTGACTACTTTTTCACCACTTCTCTTCTGTAGCCGTATATGGCTACCACGCTGCCGGACAACGACGAAACCGCTTCGCTGAAAGGCGTTGATGGCCTGACGATAAGGAAGGCTGGGTACCTTCATTATAAGGCGACTTCTTTGACCAGGTGGCTGTCGCTCACGAAAAGCTCGTCATCAACAGGTTCAAGATAGAGCTCGATAGCCTCCTTGATATTGGTTAACGCCTCAGCTTCGCTATCTCCTTCGCTTATGCACCCCGGGAGGGAAGGGGCGTATATAGTGTAGCCGCCCTCTTCTGAGGGCTCAAGGATAACTTTTAAGTTCAAAATAAATCTCCCACAGGCAAATTATTATATTCAAGAGAATGATATTACTGCCTGAGTCAGATGTCAAAGATATCAGCCCGCTATGATGTGTTAAATGGCGCTCCTCGCAAGGATATACAATGTAGGGGCGCACCTTCAGGCCCGCCCGGTAATTACGTCGTCATTGCGAGCGAAGCGAAGCAATCTGTGGATTCGAAGGTATCACGGGATTAGATTGCTTCGTCGCTGCGCTTCTCGCAATGACACGATACGAGCCGTCCTGGATTTATCTTTAATATCCCTACGACGATCTCTGCCTCATGATCAGCATGATGACCAGGAAGATGACCAGCAGGCCGCCGGCGGCAATAATAATGATAATGAGCGTTGACATGTCGGCAGGCTGCCCGCCGCTGCCGCCCGTGACCTGGAAGCTGTCGCTCTGGCTATCGATGCTGACCTTGTAGATGCCCGGATCGCTCCTGCTGACATTGAAGCTGACCACCTTCGACTCACCCGCTGACATGGTCACGTTTTTCTGCGCCTCGTCCTGGTCGTTTATCTTCAGGACGACGGTCCCGGTCGCCGCGCCGGCGCCGCCGTTGACCACGCGCACCGACACTGTCACCATCTCACCTGCTTTGGCGCTTGCCGGCGAAACGGCAAGGTCAGATGTGCTGAAGGCGCCGGCGCCTGCCGTTGTTACCGGTATGCCGTTAGCGGTGTAAGTCTTGCCCAGCACGGCGTAGGTGGAGAAATGGCTGATCTGCGCTGTGACGGTTTTGGCCGAAGTATTGACCGTGGAGTTCAACTCGCTCCAGCTACTGTTCTGCAAGAGGGCGATGTAGAGATTGGATTCAGATACGTCTGTCGGCAGGCTGGCGGGATCATATTTTACGGTCAGTGTAGCGGCCGGGCTGAAGGTAGCGTTGTCCGGGCCGAAGGAATAGGCCGCGATGGCCTTTGATCCGGATGGCGGGGTCGGTGATGAAGCAAGCTGTATCACGGTCATGTTCTGGCTGCCCTGAAGGTTAACGGCCGTATTGGAAGCGAGGCTCAAGCTCAGGTTGCCATTGGTGCTGGCAATGCTGGCGGGAGAGGCCACCACTCCATTGCTTACCGAGAACGAGCCGCTGGTGCCCAGCACGTTGGTGCTTACCGTGCCCGTGGTAGGAGTGGTTTGAGTTGTTTCAGTTGTTTCAGTTGTAGTGGTAGTCGTGGTTGTGGTCTCAGATGGCGCAGCATACCTGATGGCAAATATAGTGAAGTGCGACACCGAGGCAGTCACCGCTTTGGTCGACGTATTTACCGTAGAGGTGAGCTTCTGCCAGTTGGCGCCGTCATAATATGCGATGTAAAGGCCTGATTCTGTGACTCCGGAGGGGAGGGTATCATATGTAAGCGTCAGTGTGGCCGCCGGTGAGAAGGTGGCGCTGGACGGTGAAAACGCATAGGCATTCACCATTGTAGAGCCATCCGAGGCGGAAGGTGGGCTGGACTCGTTGGCAGCACCCAGTGTGGTCTGACCCTGCAGGTTCATAGTGGTATTTGCCATGAAGCTCAGCTTGACCCTGCTGTCGCTGCTGGCCAGGGTTTTGGCCGTAACCAGCGTGCTGTTGTTAAGCACCAGCGAATCAGCCTGGCTTAGTATGCTGGTTGTGATGGTGGTGGCCGTACCGGGCGGGGCGACGCTGCCAGGTGGCGGCACCGTGCCGCTGACGGTCAGGTTCAGTTCACTGATATTTCCCGCAGTAAATGATGCGGTTTGACTGGCCTTAACATTGTTCACGTAGAAATCAATTGTAGCGCCCTGGGTGCCGGTAACCTGGAGGGCGGAGCTATAACCATACCTGCCCTGTGAATCGGTGGTACTCCAGGCATTATCGACCCCGTTTACCTTGGTGACAACGATATAACCTGCCGCTGCAGTCACACCGTTGATAGTGACGGCGCCATAAAACTGCTGCGGCACTCCCGGCGGCGCGTCGGCGAATGCAATCACACACGGGCAGAGGATCATGTACAGCATCACGGCCAGGCAGGTCAGCGGAAAAACCAAGTTTTTTATCTTATCAGAGGTCGATGCATTCATTTTCTAACTCCTTGTTATTTGACTCTTACAGTTATATGGGCGGGGCAGTTGCCCCGCCCATATGGACCTGATTTTTCGCGGTTACTGTGGTAAGTTTTAATCCGGTGGCGGAGCAATGGAGCCGGTGGATGTGTAGTATACCCAGTATCCGTTGCCCGGCGTCATATTATCCGATGCATATTTGACGGTGAATACCTGCTCGCCGGGGGCGGTGCCGATGTTAGAGAATCCTGTAACAGGAACATTATAGTTGGCCACATTTGTACCCAGGTATTGACCTACAGTGTGGTTGACTGTGGATTTATAACCTACCAGATTCCATCCCGTTGTCGTTGTATACACGGGCGGAATGCTCGGAGCAGGATTGCCTTTCCTGCCCTGGAAAGTAAAGCTGGAGTCGGCAGACATATTTATCCAGTAGCCTTTGCCGTCAACCATAGTGGTAAGCGAATTTATGGGAGTAGGCAGGTTGGGGGCAAAAGAATACCAGCTCGTGCCGCCATTGTACTGCCATACATAGTTCACGCTGCCTATGCTGGTCGATAGTATGTTTCTGATATCGGTATTGGTCGGAATTAGCGGAAGCGAAATAAGGTTCCAGCCTTCCTTTAGCGATACGGTGGCGGTTTCCACAGGGAAGCTGGCTGTTGTGATGGAGAAATTGCCGCTGCTTGCCACCGGGGTACCGGTCACACCGCTGGCCGGGTTTGAAGCTGTTATCTGAATTTTACAACTGGCGCTCACATTATCGGAAACTGGCCAGCTATAAGTTTTAGCTCCAGGTGTCTGATTTGTCAGATTGGCTATCGTGGTGGGGAAGGTTGCTCCATCTGAGGAGAGTTTTATGAGGTAATTCAACCTGGCTGAGCTGTCCGAGGAGTCGGCGGCTGTCCATGTGATGCTCTGCGTGGTGCCTACCTGCCAGGTCTGGCTGCCATTCGGCACCAGGTTGGTTACTGTTACAGTGCCCGGCAGCAGTATGCTGAAGGTGGGGCTTATGGCGCCGGTACTATTTATATTCGGAACAGTCGCATGATCTGATGGCACTACTTTGATCCTGCATGCGGTGCTTGAAGCCAGCATCGCTGGAGGTGTCCATGTCGTAATGTTGTTAAGCCCCTGTGGTTGATCATCGGCGGATATTGTCGAATCGAGGGTATAGTTGGTGCCGCCGTTAGTCGATAAGTAAATATCATAATCGAGTGTCTGGTCAGTAACACCAAGGCTAAGTACGTTATCGGTGGATGTCCAGCTTATTAAAGGATTTGTGCCCGTTGCCGTAACGCCCGAATAGAACTTGGTGCCCGTTAGCGGCGCAGTCACACTAACGGTTGGCGCCGTTATATCAACGATGGTAAATGTATCACTGGGCTCCGCTGAGCCTATGTTGCCTGCCTTGTCTTTGGGCGTTACCATGATCTGCGCTGCCGCGCCGCGATAGGTGTTATTAACGACCCAGCTGTAATTGACAAGGCCGGCCACGGCAGTTACCGAAGCGCTCCAGTCCTTGACGGTCGTCCAGTCAGTACCGTTGTAAAACTCTATTTTATAGTCCTGGGCCACGCTGAGGCCGGTGATTGTTGTGAACTGTATGACCTGGGTCGATGCTCCGTTCCACGAGGAGCTGCTGGTCGGCTGGTGTATTGCCACCGTCGGCAACGTTTTTATAATTGTGAAATTGCTGGCGCTGTTGACTACCCTTTGATTGCCGGCAGCATCCGTGACGGTTAACTGCAGCCTGGCCGTATTGGTGTCAGTGCCCGGCATGGTGGTGGCCGGCCAAACGGCGCTCGTGGCGCCCTTGGATACGGACGTGTCAGTAAATGCAACATAGCTGTAGTTGGTGCCGCCGTCCACGCTGTACATACCGCTTACGGTCACGTTGGTTACATTGGGTATGGCGTCCGTCACCGTGAAGTATACGGTATAATTATCATTTGCGCTGATGTAGTTGCCCCCGTTGGGATTGGTCAGCGTCACAGCCGGGATCGTGTTATCTATGACGAGGGCATTTGACGCGATTGCAGAATATTTCCTGTCACCTCCGCCGGAGGGCTGAAGTGCGCTTGCCCTGAGATCATAAGTACCTGCAGCAACACCAGTCAGGTTAATCTGATAAGTGGTAAAGATATTGTCCCCTGTTACAGGGAGAGCTACGTTGGTTATATCATTTGTCGCTACTGAGTTAGTAGTACCATGCGTTAATACTTCAAGACGCAGGTCGCCATTTGTGTCTGCGTCTGTGTGTACCGTAAATGGTACCGACGGTGACATTCCGCCGGTGTGGCCGAAAAGCGGAAATCCTGTAGTGTTGATAGTAACGGTATCTACAGCCGCATTTACAGGGGCTGCCGGGACTACCATCGCTACTGTTGAAAGCAGCAGCGCCAGTACTACCAGTAAACTAAAACCTTTGAATTTTGTGCTATTCATCTTGATGTTTTTCACCTCCAATTTGATTATAAATAATGTAAAGTGGCTTTATGCCATTTTTCATGACATTCTTAACACCTCCTGGTTGGCCCTGATTGTTAACACTATATTTCGTCATTGTTAATGAATTATTAAGATAATACTCAGCCATATCTATAACGAAAAATCGTCGTTAAAGGTTTACCACGCTTTTTTCGCCGCTTTCCTGGCGCCTCCTCCGCCGTTTTTAATGTGCTCCACGAGCACCTCGGCGACGAGCTCCTTGAGGTGCTTGCCGTCCCGCGCCGCCTCCTCCTTAAGCTTACGGTGCACCTCCACCGTAACGCTCGCTCTGATTTCAGGCATATTTTTTCCCTCCCATTTCCGTTAAATAACTATATATTGTGGTGGCATCCATGCCATCCACTATATCCACGGTTTCCGTGATTTCCTGCATTTCCATTATTTCCTGCACAGACCGCACATTCCACATGTGCGTGCTGTGCTCTATATGGGGATTATAACACTGTTGTCAAGGGGGGAGGAAAGGGGAGTTATTTAATCTGAAGGGCTGAGCCCTTCAGCACAACCCATTTGCAACGATAATATATTGATGTGCGCTACACCGGAGATTTGTACTGATACTGCGGGGGGGGTATTTTATAGAGAAATAATGGTAAGTTCAGTCGAAAGATTGCCGGGATTCCACGTGCCAGTCATTGAGCAAAATTGTGCAAATACCTTACTTCAAATCCTATCATTCCAGGCCTGATAGGATATTTCGTATAGGTTGTATTAACGGAGGTAAATCATCTTTGGCGGTTCGCCAGACTTTATACAGGTTGATTGATGCATATGCATGAGCAACAACGTCCCTCGTTCCAGTCATTGATTTCCAGGGTATATCAGGATGTTGATCACGTAATTCCTCAGGTAGACGCTTGGTAGCTTCACCTATTATTTCCAAACATCTAACTACACCATAGTTACGCAGATCATCGTGGACAAATTCGTCATAGGAGATATCAGCGATAAATTTCTGTGCACGCTCAATGTTGTCAATTATATCTTTTAGATAGACAGCATATTCCTTCATATATATACAACATCCTTCATAACCCTATCTCTGAATTCAGGCCTGAGATCTTCCCCGGGTACAACATCAACAGCGGCTCCCGTGATTTCCTTTAAATATTCATATAAACCGCCGAGCGTAAAAAGACTGATCGTTTCATCGAACGTTACCAGAAAATCTATGTCGCTTCTTTTCTTCTGATCGCCGCGCGCATAGGACCCGAAGACGCCGATTTTATCGACGTGAAACTGCCCTCTTAATTCAGGCTTATGCTGATCGATGACCTCTTTAATTTCTTCAAGGCTCGTGACCTTTGTTTTCTTCTGTGTAGCCATAGCTTCATTATACCATCCTTAATAGCCGAGGGAAGAAAATTCCAAGTTCCAAAAGCCAAATTCCAAACAATAAATAAATGCTAAACCCTAAATAAATTCAAAATACGACTTAATTTTGAAAAATGGCCATTGTTGATATACACTTGCTTACGGATAATGGTTTGATTATGGGTCAAGCTTCAGGTTACTGAGTTTATGCAGGAGATGAGTTGTGAGAAGGGAATTTACGGTTATTATTGAAAAAGATGAAGATGGCTATTTTGTTGGCTCAGTCCCGCAACTGAAAGGCTGCCATACCCAGGCTAAGTCTCTGGATGAGCTCATGGAGCGGATCAGGGAGGCCACCCTGGTATGCCTTGAAACGGAGGACGGCGTAAATGCAAATGACCTCCAATTTATCGGCATACAGAAAATAGCAGTATGACCAGCCTGCCGGCATTAACCGGTGATGAAATTGTTAAAGCTTTAACTAAAGCCGGTTTTCAAATAGTTCATCAAAAAGGTAGCCATATTAAGCTTGCACACCCTGATGGCAGGACTACGGTCATTCCTGTGCACAAGGGCGAGTCCATCGGCAAAGGCCTTATGAGTAAGATACTCCGGGATGTTGATCTAACCAAAGAGGAATTCGCGTCGCTGTTGTAGTAACGAAAATGACAATGGTATCGTCAGTACCCGGATGACCTCTGCCTCATGAGCAGCACGATGACCAGCACGATGATCAGCAGGCCGCCCGCGCCGATGATCACGAGTATGGGGATGGACATGCCGGAGGGGGCTTCGTTGCCTGCCGCAGCCGTAACGCTGAACTCGGCGCTCTGGCCGTCAATGCTGACGCTGTACCGGCCGGGCTCAGCCCTGACCACGCTGAAGCTGGCCACCTGCGATTTGCCCGGTACCAGCGTCAACTCCTTCTGCGACTCGTCCTGGCCGTTGATTTTTAATACGACTGTCTTGCTGGCCTCGGCAGAGCCGCCGTTGACCACGCGCACTGACACCGTTACGGCCTGCCCCGCTTTGGCTGAGCCGGGGCTGACCGACAGGTCGGACGTGCTGAAGGTGGAAAGGGCGGGAGCGGGTGTCTCGGATACCGCAGGAGTAGCAGGAGCCGCAGGAGCCGACGTCACCCTGCCCAGAAGCGCATATATGGAGAAATGGCTAACCTTCGCGGTCACCGTTTTAGCCTGGGTATCGACCGTGGAGGGTACCTCCGTCCATCCGGCATTCTCCATCAGCGCCAGGTAAAGGTTGGATTCCTGCACGTCAGCGGGCAGGACGGCCGGGTCATATTTTATGGTGACCGTGGCGGCCGGGCTGAAGGTGGTATTATCGGGGCCGAAGGCATAGGCTTCTATGACTTCGCTGCCGGCAGGGGGCGTCGGCATGGTGGCGAGTTGCATGACGGTGATCTGCTGGCTGCCGGCAGGAAGGCTTACCGTGGTATTGTCCGCGAGGCTGATGCCCATCTTGCCGTTGGAGCTGCTGAGGCTGATAGCTGAGTGCAGCTTGCCCCCGCTGGCGCTGAACGAGGAGATGGCGCCCAGGATATTGGCGGAAACAGTCACGGGCGTTGCATTCGTAGTGGTGGTGGTCGTGGTGGTAGTGGTCGTGGCCGTGGCTAAAGGAAAGTACCGGATGGCGAAAATGGTGAAGTGCCCTACCAGGGTCGAGACTTCCTGTGTGCCCGTGTCCACGCTGGAGGTTATCTTCTCCCAGGCCGCACCGTTCCAGAAGGCGATGTAAAGGTCTGATTCCGCAGCGCCGGCCGGCAGGGAGGTTTTCTCGTATTTGAGCGTCATCGTGACGGCGGGGGAGAAGGTGGCGCCGGAGGGTATGAAGCTGTAAGCCCGTATCAGCGTGGAGTTATCCGTTGCCGCCGGGGGATTGGACTCGGTGGCCACCCCGAGCTGCGTCAGCCCCTGCATGTTGATCGTTGTTCCGGCCGCCAGGCTGAGCCTGACACGTCCGTCGGAGCTGGACAGCTCTTTCGAGGCGGACAGGACATTGTTCGAGAGCACCAGGCTGTCGGCATTGCTTATCATCAGGGTTGATATCGTTTCGACATCTGAAGCTGTCTCGGAGGAGTTCACTGATATGGAGATCGACATGGTGCAATAATGCTGCGCGCTATCGTCAACCCGCACAATGAAACTGTGAGTCCCGGCGGCGGAGGGTGTTCCGGATATGATGCCGGTAGCGCTGCCCAGTGTCAGGCCCGCCGGCAGCGCCCCGCCGATTACCGTCCATGTGTAAGGCTCCGTTCCGCCGCTGGCTTCAAGGGTGGTGGAGTAAGCCGCGCCGGCCGTGCCCGCAGGAAGGGTGGACGGGGAGATACTGCACGTGCCTGGAGTATCGGCGAGCGCCGTTTGCGCCGTCCCGTGCGATATGACCACGCACAGTAACAATGCTATTGCCAGGGCTGTTACACCGGACGACACTGGCCGATACAAATTATTAAACATAAGTTTCGATATTTGACAGGATGTCTTTGAGATAAAGCGAATAATCTCTCATAGGTAGACTAAATCCTTTAGCACATATTCACGCAACTCCGGACGCAGATTGTCATGCGGTATGACATCCACCTTGCGCCCCATAAGTTCCTTGAGATATAGATTTAAATCGACATGGTCGAAAAGGCTGATATCTTTATCGAATGTCACCAGTAAATCTACGTCGCTTCTCTTCTTCTGATCGCCGCGCGCGTAGGAGCCGAACACGCCGATCTTGTCAACGTGAAACTGCCTTTTTAATTCAGGTCTATGCTGATCGATGATCTCCCTGATCTCTTCGAGGCTCGTGACCTTTAATTTCCGCTGTGTAGACATGGATTTATTATACCATCATTCATTATCGCCGATGATATTATGCCCGCTTCCGCCGTTAGTGTTAAAATATCGTCCACGTGAAATAAGAGAACGGTCACCATAGTGAGCGTTCCTTGTCCCGTCATTGCGAGGCACGAAGTGCCGCGGCAATCCTGTGTGACGCGTTCGGGATCACAAGATTGCCACGCTTCGCTCGCAATGACGATAGCAGGGGAAATACAGTGGCAACAAAAAATTATGAATATTGAAAAAGAACTGGCCAGGTATAAACCTTCCCTCCCCACCCTGCTGACCATCGGGGTCTTCGACGGCGTGCACCGCGGTCACCTGAGCCTGCTGGGACACCTGGTGGCGCGCGCCCGCGAGAAGGGCTGCCCGGCAGGGGTGGTCACTTTCCGAACCCACCCGGAGAAGGTGCTGGGCCGCAGGGATACCATACCCTGGATAACCACGCTGCGGGAACGCACACGGCTGCTGCGCGCGGCCGGAGTGGATGTGGTCGTACCCGTGACATTTACCCGCAACGTGGCCAACCTGACCGCCCGCGAATTCGTCCTCCTGCTGCAAAGGCACCTGAATATGAGCGGTCTGGTGCTGGGGCCGGATTTCGCCCTGGGACGTCACCGGCAGGGCGACCCCGGCTACCTGCAGAGCATAGGCGAGGAGCTGGATTTCCGCGTGGAGGTGGTCAGGCCGGCCAGGCTGGAAGGCGAGGTTATCAGCAGCAGCGCCATCCGCAAACTGCTGGCGGAGGGGGATATAAATAAGGTAGAGGAGATGCTGGGACGGCGCTTCAGCATCGAGGGAAGGGTGGTGCAGGGCGACCGGCGCGGCCGAACCCTGGGTTTCCCCACGGCCAATTTAAGTATGCAGCCGGAGCAGGCCATACCCGGGGACGGCATCTATGCCACCATCGCCCGCCTGGGACGGCGGAGGCTGAACTCGGTGTCCAATATCGGCCTGCGCCCTACCTTCGACGGGCTCAGGCGCCTGGTCGAGACGTATATAATGGATTTCGACGGCGACCTCTATGGCAAACGACTATCTATTGA
>CAYVBI010000051.1:0-11266 GCA_964448985.1 uncultured Dehalococcoidales bacterium | reverse complement strand
GACGGGGTGAATTGGGCAAGATACTGATCGTCAACGTGGGGCCTGTGCGGGAGCTCTCAGCGGAGGCTGTGGCTCAGGCCGTGGCGGAGCGGCTGTCTGAATATAAGGTGGCCGCCGTGTATTTCTGCCCGCTGCCGGGCGCGGATGAGATGGCGCAGTTCATCGCGGGGCGTCTGGGTCTGCAGGTTGAACCGCTGCCGGGTCTGGGTGAGACGCAGCATGTCTGTTGGAAGGGACTGATTCAGAAAGAGAGCTCGATGGCGGATTGCTCATCCGTGGGGGCGCCGCCCGGCGCCGGGAGCATGATATATCCGGACGCCGGCATAGACGAGTTGAGACGATCGTCCGCCGCCGCGCTGGACGATATAGCGGTTAAACACAAGAAGGAGGCTGCAGTCATCGTTTCGCAGCGGGCGTTGTCCGTGATCATGATACTGCACCTGCTGCACCTGGACAGCAAGCATTACGGTCAGATAGATCAGCAGCCGGGCGCTGTGAACCTGTTCGAGGTGAGGTTCGGCGTCCCCTCCGCTTTTTACATAAATGACACCTGCCACCTGCATAAGCTGAAATAGACCAATATCGTCATTGCGACTCTATTCACCCGTCATTGCGAGGAACGAAGTGACGAAGCAATCTTGTGCAGAGTAACATGTTAACAACAGATTGCCGCGTCACCTTCATAAAAAGGACAACCCATAAAAAACGAAAATCGGTTATTATGTATAATAAAATCCGTTGGAAAACACTATGAACAAAATAAAAGCGGGCATCATCAACGTAACCGGCTACGCCGGTGTCGAGCTGGCGCGCATACTCTGGCAGCATCCGGGCGTCGATCTTGTCTCGGTGACTGGCAGGAGCGCCGCCGGCAAGAAGCTGGGCGAGGTTTTCCCTCATCTGGTCGTCACCGGTCTGACCATAACTGCCGAGCTGGAGGGCAAGATAGACGTCGCCTTCTCGGCCATGGCCCACAAGGCCAGCGCCGAGGGCATAGTGCCGTTGTTGAATAAGGGTATCAGGGTGGTTGACATAAGCGCCGACTTCCGACTCAAGGAGGCCGCCTGGTATCCGCTCTGGTACGATTTCGATCACCCCGCGCCGGAGCTATTGAAAAAGGCCGTGTATGGCATGCCGGAGCTGCACCGTGGGCTGATTAAAAATGCTGATCTCGTCGCCAATCCCGGCTGTTACCCTACCTCGGCCATACTCGCGCTTGCGCCGCTGGTTAAGCTAGGCCTGGTCGAGCCGGACCTTATAGTAGACAGCAAGTCGGGCACATCCGGGGCCGGCAGGACGCTGACACTGCCCACACATTTTGCCGAGGCCAGCGACAACGTGCGCCCTTATAGCCTGGGCGGTCACCGTCACCTTCCCGAGATATCGCAGGAGCTGATGTCGCTGGATGCCACAAAGAGCGTCTCGGTGACCTTCGTGCCCCATGTAGTTCCCATGACGCGCGGCATCGAGAGCACCTGCTATGCCAGGGTAAAGCCGGGCAAGCTTACGGGCGGCAAGGAAGAGCTGGACAAGATCTACTATGATTTCTATCGCGATGAGCCGTATACGAAAGTGGTGCAGCAGCCTCCCGAGAGCAAGCACACGCTGGGCAGCAACCTCTGCTTGGTCTATCCTGCCATCAACCTGAAGACGGGTCGGGTGGTGGTGATAAGCTGCATCGATAACCTGGTCAAGGGCGCTGCTGGACAGGCCGTGCAAAATATGAATATAATGTTTGGTTTGCCGGAGACGTCCGGCCTTGAGGCCCTTCCCCTTTATCCATAAAGCGTGCCCCCATCGTCTAGAGGCCTAGGACACCAGCCTTTCAAGCTGGACACAGGGATTCGAATTCCCTTGGGGGCACCATTTTTTTCATATCGTATTTAGCTCTTAATTATTATGGCTGTTAGGTGGAGCTTTCAATAAGGGCAAAGCCATATAATTTCAATACCTATGGAGGCGAAACATGCCCGGAATGATTATTTACGTCTGATACTTTCAAGAATCAGATCGGCCATCCTCTGGCCTTCCTTAACGAGGTCAAATTGGCCGTTGTTTAAGCACCAGGCGAATATCAGACCCAGGATAGATCGTATAACGCTATGCGTAAGTTCATCGCTTGCCATATCCATCCTCAATTCACCTTTCTTTTGGCCCTCAGCGATGACCTCTTTAATAATCTTGAAAAAGGATCTTTCCTCGGATGCCAATCTGGAATAATCTCTTTCAGCTCCGAGCTGGGTCTGATATGCTACCTTCACATTAGCGACTCCTATGTTCCTTACAAGGTTGGTTAGCATAATAAAGTTCAACTCCCGCAGTTTTTCCACAGCGGTCTTTTTCTTGGCGATTGCCTTGGTGCCTGTGTCGATATAAAACTGGTCTGCCCTAATTAACTGCTCCAAAACGATCTCGTCTTTTGATTTAAAGTGACTGTAATACGTGCGCTTTGAAATCCCAGCTGCAAGGCAAATGTCATCAACTGTTACATTGTAGAAGCCCTTCTTCGCTATCAACGAGAGCCCAACCTTATATGTCATTTGCCGGGTCATCATCGCTTGTCTTTTCCGGAGTGAAATTCTTTCCTTTACCATAATATTTTCCAAACTTCCTAAAACTCTTCGTCACTTTTTCCGCCCATTTTATATTCAACGATACCAAAGTTCAAATTGGTGTCATTTCCTCATATATGGGCATTGACAATTTACAAAATATGGTATACACTGGTATACATTGTATACATGCGTATACTTTATTGGGGAAGGAGTTGTTACCCTACGCCGTCATTGAATTTGTGTATTGTGGTGGAAGACTTTATTTAAGGGGCATTGCTCAATGAGTTCGGTAATTTAGCAACATGCAATATGGTTAAACTCATTCAACCAAGCGGGAGTCGATAAAAGGAAGGTAATGGTGATGAGGGAAAAATCAATTGTCACTGGAACAAAGAGAACCTTGCGGGTTGCAGCAGTCCAGATGATCTCAGAAACAGGCAGAATCGCCGACAATCTCAGGCGTGCAACAGGTTTCGTGGAAGAGGCTTCGAGGCGCGGTGCAAAATTGATCCTTCTTCCGGAATTCATGCCCCCGGGATATTGCTGGCGTAAAGAAATATGGAATGGCGCTGAACCCCGGGAAGGTCCAACTGTCAAATGGTTGAAAGAAACCTCGAAAAGATTGGGGATATGGCTGGGGACCAGCTATCTAGAGGCTGATGGAAAAGACTTTTACAATACCTTTGTACTTACCAATCCGGATGGGGCAGAAGATGGGCGGGTTCGAAAACATTCGCCCGCCCTCGGAGAGGCCTGTTTTACCAGAGGCGGAGCTGATTTACAGGTCATCAGTACGCAACTGGGCAAGATAGGGGTGGCAATTTGTTATGATAACCATTTCGCCTATACGTCCAGAAACATGTACTCGCAGTCCGTGGACCTGATGCTCCAACCTCACCTGTCGCCTACAGCTACGGTCAACAAGCTAACTGCGGAAAAAGCGGCGAAGTTTATCAACGAACGTATTCGGAAACTTCCCATGACTTACGCGGATATGCTGGGAATACCGGTTATCTTATGCAATCAAACAGGGTACTGGCATTCACCGGCTCCAGGTTTGGGTGCAGCGGAAGATATTCCATTGGATGGACATTCTTCTATAGTTGATTCCGATGGAACAACGAAGGCGCAACTGAGCACAGAAGAAGGGGTAATCGTTGAGGATGTTATCCTTGACCCCGCGCTAAAAAAGGACGTGCCGCCGCACGCTTACGGCAGGTGGGCAATGCCGAATGTACCAACGACTATGCAGAATTGGCCTTTAATCGAGGCAATACTCTCTATCTGGTACAAATTCAGCAGGGAACGCAAGCTCAGGGCAAGGGAAATATCGTTACAAAAATGATGAATCAGTATGGCGACCTGAACCACGCACAAAACGATCTGCTACGAGAAATTGATACAGGAGAAGTTTATGGATTTATTCCTTAAGGATAAAGTTGCCCTGGTAACCGGCACAAGTAGGCCACGCGGAAACGGACGCGCTATTGCAGTGACATTGGCCGGGGAAGGCTGCCATATCGCTTGCGTAGATGTTGATATGGATGGCGCGAAACTAATTGCAGATGAGATAAAACACATGGGCAGAGAAGCTGTTGCGGTTAAAGTTGACCAAAGCGATCCGTCGGCAGTGAAAGAAGCTGTCACAATGATCGCGAAAGACCTGGGCAATATCGATATCCTGGTAAATAATGCCGCGGTTCCCTCTGTAGGTAAGATCAACAAGGAGCAAATGCCCCCCTGGGAGACCGCTATAGCTATCGATCTTTCCGGTCCATTTTATTGGATAAGAGAGACGTTTGATATGATGGCCGAGCGAAACTGGGGGAGAATAATCAACATCTCATCAATGGTGGGTGTGTTGGGAGGATATGGGCAATGTGGATATTCAGCCAGTAAGGGGGGATTGGTATCCCTAACCAAGACCGCTGCCCTGGAAGGGGCACGGTTCGGCATAACCGCAAACGCAATTTCACTAGGTGCAATATCCACCGATCTATTTGAGTTAATGAAACCTGAAATGAAAGAGCGCTTGTATGCACAATCTGCACTGAAAAGGCCTGGCAAACCGCAGGATGTCGCTGATATCGTAGCTTTCCTGGCATCCGACAGATCGAATTATATTACAGGTTCGAATGTCATAGTAGATGGAGGTATAGATCTTTTTGTTTATTAATATGAATATATCCCATTAACTGCAAAACTAACAATTATTTAAATTACGGAGGAGATCCAAATGGCTAAAGCAACTACAACTTATCCTCTGGCAGGAGTAAAAGTCCTTGATCTCTCTACTCTGTTGGCAGCGCCCATAAGTGCCCTGGCACTGGCTGACTGGGGAGCTGATGTAATAAAGGTGGAACCTTTGACCGGCGATTATCTCGCACGCATGATAGGGGCGACTATGAATTGTCCCTTCAAGCCGGATGACAATATCTGCTTCGAAATAATTAACAGGAACAAGCGGGGCATCGCCGTCGACATGAAAACAGATGAAGGCAAGGCGATAATTCATAAATTGCTTACAAATACCGACGTAATGATCACCAACTTTCGCCCGGAAGCTCTCAAACGCCTCGATATGGACTACGAATCAGTATCGAAGAAATTCCCTCGCCTGATTTATGCCTACCTTAACGGCTATGGCGATAAAGGGCAGGACAGGAATAAGCCCGGCTTCGACCTAGCGGCCTATTTTGTCAGGTCCGGCATAAGCGTAGAATTCGGCGAGCCGGGCACAGAACCGCTGCCCCCTGTAGCCGGATTCGGTGATACTACTACAGGCACCTTCCTGGCTGGCGGCATATGTGCCGCGCTGCTCAATCGTGCAAGGACGAACAAAGGCTGTAAAGTTCAAATCGCACTATATAGCGCCGCACTCTGGAGCCTTTCCCTGGATATCGCTTCGGCCAACAATACGGAAGGTGGTTGGGGGAGGCCGAGTCGCAGCAAACCACGCCACGGCCTCTTGAACAGTTACAAAACGAGCGACGGCCGTTGGCTGACCATAATGGCAGTGGACCATGATCGGTATTGGAGTGTCTTCTGTAAAAAAGTGTTGCGGATACCGGAACTTGCGGACGATCCGCGCTTCAGTAAAGTGCTTGCCGCGATTGAAAACGGCGAATCTCAGGCCGAGATAATTCGCTGCGAATTCGAGAAACATGCCCTGGCCGAACTGATACATCGACTAAGGGAAGCCGATGTTGTATATGAGGTCTGCCAGAGATGGCATGAAATAAAATACGATCCGCAGGCTATCGAAAACAATTTTATCATGAAATACGAGTTGCCCAGCGGTAGAACCGACTGGATTGTAGGCAATCCCATCAAATTCAACGGCGAAGATATGGTAGTGAGTCGCAGAGCGCCGCTGCTGGGCGAACATGGCGCCGAGGTACTGAAGGAAATTGGCTACTCGCCCGATCAAATCACCGCGCTGCGGGAGAAAAAGATAGTTATTTAGTACCACATCTTGCTCAGGAGGAAATATGGTAGGCATTAAGTCATACGGTGCGCACATACCGAGGTTCCGGCTGGACAGAAATGTCATGCAGACCGCATTAATGTTTCTGGGAATTGCGCCATTGAGAGGCGAGAAGGCGGTAGCAAACTGGGATGAAGACAGCATCACCATGGCAGTGGCGGCAGCCATGGACTGTATGAAAGGTGAAAATAGGGACAAGGTCGATGGGATTTTCTTTTCCACAACATCACAAGTATATACGCTAAGGCAAAATGCAGGGATCATAGCCGCAGCCCTGGATTTGAATACAGACACAAGGGCTGTCGATTTTGCGGATTCAACCAAATCAGGGACAGCCGCATTGTTATCAGCAGCAGATGCAATTAGTGGCGGCTCTATGTCCAATTGTCTCGTCATAGCTGCTGATTGCCGAGTCAGTAAGGTGTCCAGCAACGGAGACTACACATATGGGGATGGCAGTGCAGCTTTCCTGCTGGGCGAAGATGATATAATCGCCAGTATCCAGGGGTCCTATTCCACCACACACGACCTGGTTGACCGTCGTCGACTCTATGGAGAAAAGCTTGAACACATCTGGGAAGAACGGTTCATCCGCGATGAGGGCTATATGAAATTCATTCCCGAAGCCGTAACCGGGCTGACCAAGAAGTACAACTTGAATCTTAAGGACTTCTCCAAGGTCATCTATTCCTGTTCGCTTGCTGGCACACACACTGCCCTGGCTAAAGCGATGGGATTGAAGCTTGAGCAGGTCCAGGACCCGCTGCTAACGACTGTGGGAGACACCGGCGTAGCACAACCACTGATGATGCTGATCGCTGCCCTTGAGGATGCCAAACCAGGTGATAAGATCATGGTTGTGAGCTTCGGGCAAGGCTGTGATGCGCTCTGTCTGACAGTCACTGATAACATAAGCAAGGTTAAAGACAAAAAAGGTGTAAAGAAAAATCTGGCCAACAGGGCTCCGCTGATAAGCTACGAAAAATACCTGGCCTTCCGCAATCTGATGCCGGTAGAAGTGGGGATCAGAGGTGAAGAGACGGCCTTCATTTCTTACTCAATGATCTGGCGGGACAACCGGGAGATATACGGCATGGTTGGCTCCAGGTGTAAGGTATGCGGCCACCCCTTCTATCCCCTTCAGCGCATCTGCGCCAATTCCAAATGCGGGGCCACAGACCAGATGGAACCTTATAGATTCGCAGAGAGAAAGGCCACTATATTTACTTGTGCCAGTGATTTCCTTGCCCCCTGTATCGACCCGCCGGCATCATATTGTATTGTCGACTTTGAGGGGGGCGGACGTGCGCTCATCGATTTGACCGACTGTGATCCCAACGTTCTCAAGGTGGACATGCCGGTGGAAATGAGTTTCAGAATAAGATATGCAGATGAAAAGCGCGCTTCCATCAGCTACGGCTGGAAAGCCGTGCCAGTAGTGCCACAGTAATCGTGAATAGATGAAGGAGTATATGCAAATGACGCAAGGAATTAGAGATAAAGTGGCTATTATCGGAATGGGCTGCACTAAATTCGGTGAGCGATTTGATGCCGGGCCCCAGGACCTGGTTGTCGAGTCATTTACCGAGTGTCTTGCTGACGCCGGAATCGAGAAAAAGGACATAAAGGCGGCATGGTGGGGTTGTTGCATGCCGGATATCAGCGTCGGCCTAGGCGCAATTTCTCTTGCCAATATATTGAAATTACCCTATATACCGTGCACAAGGGTAGAAAACTTTTGTGCAACAGGGACGGAGGCGCTGAGAGGCGCTGTATATGCCGTAGCTTCAGGCGCCTACGATATTTGCCTCGCAGTTGGAATGGAGAAACTGAAGGATACCGGCTATGGAGGGCTACCTCAGAGTGGCTTCGTCGGGTACAAAGGCACGCAGATGAGTGCCAACATAACCGGTCCGGGCATGTTTGCACTGCTGGCTAACAAATACTTTTCCAAATACGGGTTAAGTCCACAGGAAGGCAAGATGATGCTTGCTCGGATCTCAGCTAAGAGCCATAAAAACGGTGTCCTTTCGCCCAAGGCGCATCTTCGCAAAGAAGTCACCGTGGAACAGATCATGAATGCTCCGATCGTTGCTTGGCCTCTGGGGCTTTTCGACTGCTGTGGAGTAAGCGACGGCTCGGCCGCTGCCATCGTGTGCAGAGCGAACATGGCCAAGAAATTCAGGCCGGACCCGGTTTTATTCAAATCGCTTCAGGTAGTAGCGTCATCAGGAGAGGAAATGCTCTGTAACACGTGGGACGGCGCACATATCGAAGGCATCTATCGCGCCGGCTTGCTCGCCTACGAGGAAGCGGGCATCAAGAATCCGCGCGAAGAAGTAAGTATGGCCGAAGTACATGACTGTTTTTCCATCACGGAAGCCCTCATCATGGAAGATCTGCAATTCAGCCCGAGGGGCAGGGTCAAAGAGGACGTAGCGTCAGGCAGATTTAATTTGGATGGTGCCCAGCCTATCGAGCCGGACGGAGGCCTTAAGTGTTTTGGGCATCCGATCGGTGCCAGTGGCATAAGGATGGTTTATGAAATGTATAAGCAACTGCAGGGCAAAGCCGAGAAGCGGCAGCTAAAGAACCCCCAAATAGGGCTCACCAACAATGCCGGTGGCTTCCCCTGGAACATCATAGCCAGTGTTTGCATTTTGGGGAAATAGGCACATACACAAATTCTTTACCCACAACAAAGTGCGTGGACGTAGTTGTTACTAACTGTGCGAGTGATGAGTTGACCTGCTGCAGATGATGAGGCTATTAGTGCGCTACCTTAGAGGGGGTTTAAATAAGGGGTGAGAAGTTGTTTATATATAACTTTTTTAACCTCCTTTTCTTCACCCCCTTCAGGCAGACCTTTACTGTGAATATTTCGATTACTGAAGCTGCCTCACTATGGCATCTTTCATATAGTCGATCCAAGCCTGTTTCCCAGACAGAAGATTTGGCAATTCTTTGATTGTAACCACATCAACTAAATAGCCGCTGCGCTTATACTGGGAAGAAATATAACCGAATGATATAGGTATATAATCAATCTGATCTAATTTTAAAGTGTCTTTTTCATCTAGATAAGCCTCAAATAGTAACCCATCAAGTACAACGATCGGCTCTACGAAACTAATTTGCACTTGCCCTTCAATTCTCCAGTCTTTATTCTCCTCTGAATTTGGATCGTTACGCTCGGCACATTCTTCTGAGGCTTTGACTGCCGAAGTCAGTGCTTTAAATATCTGTGACCTTTGGTCATCTGATTTAAAACCCTCATAGTATGACCTGCCAATTCGTGAAAATTCGGTGCTAGTGGCTTTCTTCTGCATATCTTCGAACGATAATATGTTGGCATCCACTCCCACCCCATAATGCATTCGCAGATATCCCTCGTATTCTATCGAAGTTCTTCTAGTAGAAAATATTACCCAAGGTCTTTCCGGTGACTTTTTAACCTCGCATATAAGATTCAACCCAACTAAAACATTTTCTGAATATGAATTCATATTTGCTGTAACATCAATCTCATTTCCCTTTTGCTCGTCCTTGTCAAAATAGTATTGGTTGTAGTTCACGTTTTTGGAGTGCTTCGAAATGATGTTACCAACTTCAAGTTCAATCGGATAGCCAGTTTTCTTTATATCAGCCAGTAACTTGTGCCTAAAGTCTTCCGTCAACTGTAAACTCCCTTTCTACCACATTATCTATTAACCAGAACGATTATAACAGATAAAGTATTGTGGTAAGATCGAGGCACCAGTATTAAAAAATAGAAGGGTGTCGTATGCTGCATGAGAAGCAAGAATTTCTACTCACGATGCAAAGGTCAGCTACGGGCACATGCAAATTTGTGCGAAAAGATGACAGAAAGTAAAGATGCCACCTATATATAATATCTACGGCTTACGCTTTGCCCGCTTGATACTCAGCCCTATGTAGTAGTAACATTATTAAGCTATGAAAGAATGTCTGGAGAGACAGACGTGAGTGAGGAATTAAATGGTAAAAAAACGTAAAAAATTTGTTCGTCAGGAAGGCGTGAAGGGTAACAAAAATAAAACAATTATTCGCAGCATGCCTGACCCGGCAAAAAGAGCGGCTAAAAAGGCACTCAACAAGTAGAACACGAGCGGGCGGCTGGCTTTAGTCGTTCTTATTACACGGAGATTGAGACTGGAAAACGGAATATCTCGATACTTAATCTCATTAAGATTATAGAGGCTTTGAACGTTGACCCTAGTGAAATAATCGGCTTTCTTAAACCAAAATAGTTAGCACCGCCAGTAACAAGCGGAGAAGTTTTAACTGTTCCTGCGTTGTCTAATTCTACAGCTTGTCCTATACTACTTCGTAAATACAGATTGGGAGGCAGAGTGTTGTGACGAATCTTCAAAAGTATAAAGGCGAATTGGTCTCACTGATTGAAAAATCCAAGTTGTTATATTATGCCCTTATTTACGAATTGAGTGAATCAAAACCAGAGAACCGAAACAAAGTAAAAAAGCTATTGGAAAAGGACAAACTGGAATTAATTAGTTTCAGCAAAGAATATGAAAAGTGGTACACCGAAGCACTTGAGGTTATTAAACAAATTCTACCAAGCCGATATGATGATTTCAGGTATCTTTACAGAAATGAGAAACGTAAAGTAGTTAACTCTCTCACATATTCTATTTATGATTATATGATTGGACTCAACACCCAATTGGCAAAGCCGGAATATGCTTTTAAAAAATTCGAACAGCAAATGAAGATATTAGAAGCCGCCGAAAGGCAATTTCAAAGCTCACTTTTTAGAATAAAGCAACTTCTTCAAGCTGACTTGTTTGATAGTGAGATAGATACCGCACGTGAATTATTGAGGAATGGCTATGTCCGTGCTTCTGGGGCAGTTGCAGGTGTTGTACTTGAAAAACACTTACAGCAAGTCTGTGATAGCCATAGCATAGTCATTAAAGCCAAAACCCCCTGTATTTCAGACTACAATGATGCACTAAAGGAAGCTGGAGTGATAGAAATACCAAATTGGAGGTCCATACAGCATTTATCTGATTTGCGAAATCTATGCGACCACAAGAAACAACGGGAGCCAAAAACTGAAGAAATTGAAGACCTCTTAAATGGGGTTGATAAGATATCAAAGACTGTGTACTAGGAAGCAATTTTTACCTGATCCTCTCCCCGAAAACAGCGCCAGACGGAATGCGAGTTTTGTGGGATGATT
>CAYVBI010000050.1:5428-11318 GCA_964448985.1 uncultured Dehalococcoidales bacterium | reverse complement strand
CAGTCTCCGCCTCGGTGGAACCATCGAGCGGGACGAGTATTTTTTTAAACATGTCCGCTGAAAATCCGCTTTATTATACCAGATTATTGCATTGTGTTTGTATTACACGAGATTTTTGTGCTAATTTATAGCGTGCTTTATGATTTTCACTCGCACACCTTTCACAGCGATGGCGCCCTGTCCACGCTGGAGTTAATCAGACGTGCCGTAGTAAGAGGATACTCGGCTATTGCAGTAACTGATCATGTAGGCTCCGGCGCATTGGAAAGGGTCATAAAAGAAGTGAGCAGGGACTGCGAGCTGGCCAGTTCGCACTGGAACATTGTAGCCGTGCCGGGCGTTGAACTCACACATGTGCCTCATCAGGCCATAGACGGTTTAGCACAGAAGGCCAAAGAACTGGGAGCGTGGTTAGTGGTAGTTCATGGCGAATCGCCCATTGAGCCTGTGGAGGAGGGAACAAACCTTGCCGCTGTGCGGTCAAAATATGTTGATATCCTGGCGCACCCCGGCCATATGACTGCCGAAGTAGCAGAGCTCGCTGAAAAGAACGGAGTTTTTATCGAGATAACTACGAGGCGGGGGCACTGTATCACAAATGCACATGTAGCTGAAGTGGCTCGTAACGCAGGGGCCCTGATGCTGCTAAATTCGGACAGCCACGATGAAGACGACCTGCTAACCGATGCGCTGGCAAACGAGACTCTGCGCCAGGCTGGAATCGGCAGCCGGGAGTTGAAGCAGATACTTGAACACAACCCGATGAAGCTTCTTCAGAGGATCAGGCGGCGGTCCTGAAGATTCGATCGGGGATTTAGCGGTTTAGCTCTTGCCGATGCGATATACCTTGGTCCCGCAGAGCGGGCAAACACCTTTGGTAGCCGGCCTTCCATTCTTCAGTTTTACACGTACCGGATTCTTGATTTCTACCTTTTTCCTGTGCTTAAAACAGTAAGCCTGGACCATAGGGCACCTCCTGAAGCTATTTTATAGCTCTTAAAGGTAATATAAGCCAATGTGGATAGATATGTCAAGCATCTGCAGGAAGAAAGGTAAAAATCCTTTGTGAATCTATAAATTAAAGACCTTTTGAGGATGCCATAGTCCGTTATCCGCAGCGAATTTCATTACGGCCAGCAGGCGCCCGTCCGCGGTATATGCGGAGCAATAGTCCTTTGAGCATGGACTTTGTATATCCAAAGGGATATCGAGGCCTTTTTCTACGTTCCCGGTTTGCTCCTCATCAAGGTACACTCTGTCACTACCGGCTAAAACATAATCGAGAGGGAAAAGCAGTTGGTCTATGCGGCCCTCCATGGCTGCGTTATGCAGCTGATCCGGGGAGATAGCATCGTCTATTTTAAAAGGTCCGTAAGAGGTGCGTTCCAGCTCTTTGAGGTAAGCGTGGCAACCGAGGTTCACGCCCAGGTCATGTGCCAGCGACCGTATGTACGTGCCCTTTGAGCAGGATATTTTCAGTTTCATGTAAGGAAGGTTAAAACTCATGATCTCGATATCGTGGATATGGACCATGCGCGGTTGGAGGGTTACCTCCTTACCGGCTCTGGCCAGGGCGTAGGACTTCCTGCCTTTGATCTTGACGGCACTGAAGGCCGGCGGCACCTGTTCTATAGCTCCCTCAAATGAATGAAGTGTTTCTTCTACCATCGTAAGAGATATATGATGCAACTCACCGCGGGCGGTGACGCGACCTTCACTGTCATATGTATCGGTGCTGATGCCCAGCTCGATCCCGGCCAAATATTCCTTGGGGCATTCCAGCAGATATTCAGCTACACGGGTGGCCTGGCCCAGGCAGATGGGGAGAACTCCACTGGCGGCGGGATCGAGTGTCCCCGCGTGACCGACGCGTCTTTCTCCGCTCAGACGGCGGACTTTGGCCACGACGCTGAACGATGTGCAGCCTACGGGCTTATTTACGTTTAGCAGCCCGTTTAAGCCCATCCGCCCCTCCTTTACTGTCCTCCGCCGCTATCTTGTCGATCAGGCTGATGAGATTGACGCCGTGCTCGATAGAGTCGTCAAATTCGAAGCTGAGTTCGGGGGTAACCCTGATATTAAGGCGATGGGCAAGCTCGCGCCTCATGTAACCCGCAGCCGAGTTGAAGCCTTTCAATACCTCGTCACGGTTCGGTGAGTCGCCCAGCGTGCTGATGGATACGCGGGCGGTCTTAAGGTCGCTGGAGATCTCGACTCCTGTTACGCTGATAAGACCGTTGAGACGGGGATCATTGATATGCTTTCGCAGCAGGTCGCTAATCTCGGCCTGAATTAAATGGTTGAGACGTTCTGTACGCCTGGTCATGGCATTCTCCGAATTTATATTTGAGGCAGAGGATCCGGCTTTATCCGCGCGAACCGTGATCAGTCCACTTTTTCCTGGCGGACGAACTGCAGGATATCCCCGACCTCGAAATCATTAAAGCTATCAAGTTTTACACCGCATTCCAGCCCCGTAGACACCTCTTTAACGTCGTCCTTAAAGCGGCGAAGGCCAGCCACACGTGATTCAGCGATAACCTTGCCTCCGCGTATGATTCTGACCTGTGAATCTCTGGTAGCCCTGCCTTCCTTGATCTGTGAACCGGCAATTCTGCCTTTCTTGCCGGCCTCGAATACGGTTCGTACCTCGGCCTGGCCTGCCACTATATCCACATATTCAGGCTCAAGCAGGCCTTTTAGCGCCTTTTCCACATCTTCAATGAGCTTATAGATTACGTTATACTGGCGAATGCTGATCTTCTCCTGCTCGGCCATACGTATGGTACCGGTTTCCGGCTTGCTGTTGAATCCTATGACCACCGCCCGGGAGGCCGCTGCCAGCAGTATATCGCTCTCTGTAATGGCGCCTGTACCCGTGTGGATAACCTTGACCCTGGTCCTGTCATCGCTCAGTCGCTCGAGAGAATCCTTGATCGGCTCGATGCTGCCGTGGACATCGGTCTTGAGGATGATATTTAGCTCCTTAAACTCACCTGCGCTGGCCTGCGCGGCTACCGACGTGAGGCTGACACCCCTGGAAGTAGTCGTGGTCAGCCCGGCATTCCTGTTTTTCTCGATCAGAGACTTGGCTTCCTTTTCATCACTGACGACCTGGAAGACCTGGCCGGCGTCAGGTACCGAATTCATGCCCAGAATCTCCACCGGCGTTGCCGGCTCAGCTTTACGTATTTTTTTCCCATCGTCATCGAACATGGCCTTGATCTTGCCGCCCACAGTGCCTATGACAAGGCTATCGCCCGTCTTGAGGATGCCTCTCTGTACCAGCAGAGTCGCTACGGGCCCACGGCTTTTATCCAGCTTGGCCTCAATCACTATGCCCTCAGCCGGACAATCCACCTCGGCTTTAAGCTCCAGCATATCTGCTACCAGCAGCAAATTCTCCAGCAGGTCGTCTATGCCCTGCTTCTTCTTGGCCGAAACAGGAACGCAAATCACGTCGCCGCCCCATTCCTCAATGACCACACCCAGGTCAGCAAGCTGCTGCTTAATGCGATCAGGATTGGCATTGGCCTTGTCGATTTTGTTTAAGGCTACAACTATGCTCACCCCGGCCGCGCGTGCATGGTTCAGCGCCTCTATGGTCTGCGGCATAACACCGTCGTCGGCAGCCACCACCAGGACAGCTATATCCGTGGCACGGGCGCCGCGGGCGCGCATGGCGGTGAAAGCTTCATGCCCGGGGGTATCAAGGAAAGTAATCTTGCGGCCTTTCATCTCGACCTGGTACGCGCCTATATGCTGAGTAATGGCGCCTGCCTCTCCGGCGGCCACGTTGGTCTGCCGGATAGCGTCCAGCAGGCTGGTTTTGCCGTGATCTACATGCCCCATAATAGTTATGACCGGCGGGCGAGTGTGCAGTTTAACGCCCAGCGAGGACGCCTTCTGCTTACCTTGGGCGCTGGCCAGCAGCTTTTTGGCAGTGAAACCAAAATCAGTGACCACACTCGAGGCAATTTCGTAGTCAAGAGACTGGTTGATGTTGGCCATAATGCCGTTGCGCATCAACTGCTTGATTATCTCAATACCGCTCACGCCCATCTGGTCGGCAAGCTGTTTGACCGTTATTACCGGGGGTAGCCCTATCTGCGGCGTGGTGGTAGCATTGTCGCCAGGGGCCTGTTCCTGCCTGTTTTTCATCGAGTATTTTCCTTCTTCGCCAGGCCTCTGCCATATTCAATCAGCAGCAGCCGGTTATCAGTAGACAATTTTGTGCGCAACCCATGCTCAACACGGTTGCTTTTTAATCCCTTTTCCCAGCATTCCGTCGATAGGCAGAGATAGACGCCGCGTCCCGGCCTTTTCCCTTTCAGGTCGGCTTCAACAGCTTCACCTGAGCATACCAGGCGGACGAGCTCCCGTTTTCCTGCCTTTCTCCGGCATGCGATGCAGGTGCGCTCCGGCACATGCTTCGTACGCGGTTGCTGCGGCTTATTTTCAACTCTCAAAGTCTTCATCTTCGTAATACGTTTTCTTCTTGGTTTTGGTTTTCTTGGCCTTTACGCCGGCGTCCTTGCCTTCCACCTCTTTTTTTGGGGCTTCTTTCTTTCTTGATTTCCCACTCCTGCCGGCCATGATCTCCTCGGCAAAACGGATCTTGGACGGTTGTGAGGCAGCAACTGCCTCAACAGGCATCAGTATCTCAATACCTGCCCCTTCGGCCTGCGCCTCAACCTCTGCCTCGGCAACAGCCGCTTCACCTTCTTCAGCGGGTAAAACCTCATCCGTGATTTCTTCGGCCGACTCCACGCCTGCGGCTGCCAGCTCTTCCTGCTCCTGCTCAATTGCCTCGGGTTCTGCAGCCTCCTCCCTTTGTGCCGCCTTCTCGGCCTCTAACTCGGAGGCGCTCTTGATATCGATGCGCCAGCCTGTCAGCTTGGCAGCAAGGCGGACATTCTGCCCCTCCTTGCCGATAGCCAGGGACAGGTGCTTATCCGGCACCTTGACCAGAGCGGTGGTCTCGGCGTCATGAAGGGTCACGCTCAATACCTGAGCGGGGCTAAGTGCGTTGGCAATAAAGGTGCGCGGATCATCGGACCACTGGACAACGTCGATCTTCTCGCCGTTCAGCTCATTGACTATATTCTGTATTCGTATTCCGCGCAGTCCAACACAGCAGCCTACCGGATCGATGCCGCTCTGGCGCGAGAACACGGCCACTTTGCTGCGGTACCCGGCCTCCCTGGCCACGCCCTTGATCTCGACAGTGCCCGCTGCAATTTCGGGTATATCGAGTATCAGAAGATCCCTCAGTAGGTTGCGATGTGCCCTGGAGGCAATCACCTGCGGGCCCCTGGTAGTGCGTGCTACCTCTACAATGTAAAGCTTGAGGCGTTGACCCTGGCGGTAGCGCTCAGTAGGCGTCTTCTCATTTTGAGGTATGACAGCTTCCGTCTTGCCTATATCGATGACAACATGCTCAGGTGTGACACGCTGCACGGTGCCGGTAACGATCTCACCCTCTTTGCCCACATATTCCTCATAGATAGCGCCTCGCTCCGCATCATGCAACTTCTGGAGAATGACCTGCTTGGCGATCTGAGCGGGTATACGGCCGGCATTGGGGGGCGGCAGTTCGCTGACGATAGTATCGCCGGCCTTGAGGGTCTTGTCCCTTTTCTTGGCTTCTTTAAGGGAGATCTCGCGGTATTCGTCTTCGGGTGCTTCGGAGACCACCTTTCTAAGTGTAAGCTTAACTTCACCTGAAACGGGGTGGATTTTAACCGTTATATCCTCACCATGGGTGAACGATTCTTTGCGGTAGGCTGAAACCATGGCTGATTCCAGCGCCGTGAGGATTATCTCCTTGGGCAGATTTTTCTCTGCCGCAAGCTGCATGAGGGCATTCATAAACTCGGTCTTTACCATC
>CAYVBI010000050.1:0-5418 GCA_964448985.1 uncultured Dehalococcoidales bacterium | reverse complement strand
CTCAATAAAAAAGTGGGTACAAGGACCCACTTTTTGGACAAGTATTGAATTCATTAAAATAGTATCACATCGTAAATGGAAATG
Source organism: uncultured Dehalococcoidales bacterium (assembly GCA_964448985.1). Taxonomy (GTDB): domain Bacteria; phylum Chloroflexota; class Dehalococcoidia; order GIF9; family UBA5629; genus CAIMUM01. The sequence continues at coordinate 5,334 of CAYVBI010000050.1, read as the reverse complement.
CAAGCGCTACCCGTATGTCGCCTTGCCCGGCGGTAACAGCCTGTTGATGCAGGGACAGATTGAAGGGTTAAGCAGGTGGCGGGAACAGCTTGAACTTCTCCAGTGACCGTTGCAGGGAGCGGTGCCTGATGGCATCCAGGATCACTTTGCCGTGCCAGTCAAAGGTGATGTCAGGGGAGGTCAGCAGGGATTCATGTATGCCATGGCGCAGGATGATCTGGAAAATGTGTTCAGCCTGCTTGTCGGTCAGGCCCTGGTAAAAGCGGTGCGCCCAGTAGTCTATATCAAGCTCGCGCTTGAGGATTTTATGCCAGCGTTTCTGGTAGAGCGCAAGCCGCCTGGCTGACAGATCACCGGCCTTGAGCGATTCATTCAGGGTTTGCACTGCCAGCCCGGCGCAGATGAGGCCGAAGTAAATTCCTCCGCCCGTGGTCGGCTTGACCTGTCCGGCGGCATCTCCGACCACTAAAATACGTTCGGTGTAAGTTTTTGTGAGGGGCTTAAGGGGAATAGAGCCGTAACTGATGTGATGCGAGGCGGGGAGGATTTTACCCTGCCCTTCAAGCAGGTTTAAGAAATTTGTGATCGCCGGTCCCGGATTACTGTTGCTCATAAGGCCGGCCTTGGCTCTGCCTGGCGTTGTCGGCACCAGCCAGGCAAAGAATCCCGGCGCTATGTGCCTGCCGGAGTATACTTCCACCTCATCGATATTCTTACAAGCTACTTCTGCCTGGGCTCCGTGTGCGTACTCACCTATCCGGCCCATGCCGATCTGCTTTATCAGGCCGGGCGCCGCCCCGCAGGCAATCACAGCAGCCCCGGCGGATAATTCCACTGGCCTGGAGTCACGCGTGGCATCAATATATACGCAACGCTCATCGATTCGCAATCCGGTGGCAAGCGTGGAGAAAAAATAGTCTACCCCGATTTGCCTGGCCTGTTCCGTTACAAGTCGGTCGAGCGCCGGACGGTCAAGGATATAAGCTTGAGTGTTCTCACGCTCAATTCGGATATGGTTGCCCGCAGGTGAAAAGATTATGGCGGACCTCGCCTCTCGCTGGATTGCACTGCGTGATCCGGGCAGTATATCAAGGCAGGCCTGGCTTATTATTCCTGTGCAGGCTGTTTTCCGGCCCGGCTGCGGATTTTTTTCCAGAACGGCTACAGAGTGTCCCAGGCGGGCAAGCTCTCCTGCGGTATAGCTCCCGGCAATGCCGGCGCCGATCACAATAACATCATACATTGTTGGATTCCGATATGTTCAGATAGGAGCGCTAACAGCCCGGCTCGTAAATTGCGGTTATTTTGGTTTTAATCCGCCGAACCTGCGCTGACGACTGCTATAGTCCGCCAGCGCTTTCTCCAGTTCATCACGGTCGAAGTCCGGCCAGAGAACCGGCGTGAAATAGAGTTCGGCATACGCTGACTGCCAGATGAGAAAATTGCTCACGCGCATCTCACCGCCTGTCCTTATAAAAAGGTCGGGGTCAGGCATACCAGCCGTGTACAGATACTCTGAGAAAACATTCTCATCCAGGCTATTGGGTTTAATCCCGCGGCGCACGATTTGCTGCGCCGCATTGACGATTTCGCTCCTGCCCCCGTAATTGAAAGCGATGTTAACCGTCAGGCCGGAGTTATTTTTGGTAAGATCGATGGCAGCCCTGGCTTTTCTCTGAATTTCCTGCGGCAGCCGATCTTCTTTGCCCAGGTGACGGATGCGTATATTTTGCTCGTGAGCTATCTTAACTGCCCGGTCCAGGTTTTCAGAGAGGAGCTTGATTATACCGTCAACCTCTGCCTTAGGCCTGCTCCAGTTCTCGGTAGAGAAAGCATAAAGAGTCAGGTAGGGGATCCCGTAAGCAGCAAACATCTCCACAAAATCGCGGGTATGAAGCGCGCCCTGCTTGTGGCCGTACAGGCGTGGTTTGCGTCTCCGGGCGGCCCATCTGCCGTTTCCATCCATCACTATGGCAACATGCTGCGGCAGCCTGTGTTTCTTCGGTGAGCCTGTCAATGGCCTTGCCCCCCGGCCCCGTCCTGTTTCACGGGCGCATCCTCTCCCATGTTAGGTTTCTTAATATATTGATGGCCGGATTGGTTCAGCACGATCGTATCGGGTTCCAGGTCGCTGGCAAGACATACATGCGATCCCACGGTGGAGTTGGGGCCGACCTTGCGGCCCGGCAGGATGCCTGAATTTATACCTGTTTTGCAATCATCTCCAATAACGGCCCCGAAATGGTCCCTGCCGGTTGATACTCTTTGATCTCCGTATTTGACCGGTATATCTGTCCGGTCAAAACGGAAGTTGGCCGTTACGCTGCCTGCCCCGAATGAACAGCGGTTGCCGATGATAGAATCACCTATATAAGAGGAGTGAAACCAGCAGTCATCGCCGGTATAGGTGCCCTTGATCTCAGTGGAGAACCCGACTACACAATTTGCGCCGATATGGCTGTACTCTCTGACCAAAGCGCCGTTCCCTATCACCGTGTTGGGGCCGATGTAGACCGGTCCACGCACCACGGCATTCTCAAGTATGCGCACGTTTTTCCCGATTATTACCTTGCCGGACAAAGTGGCCCGATCCGAAATGGAGAGCGACGAATCTATTTTTTCCTCGGACGCATCGAGGAAGTATCTGACTATATCGAAAATATGCCAGGGATATTTAATGGGAGCCCAGAAGCCGTTGTATCGTACCACTTTGATTTTATAGGCATGCCTGACCATACCGTCCATGGCACATTCGTAGACATCATCCCGCGTGGTTTTGACGATGTCTATATATTCGAAAAGCCTTTGCATATCAGTGTGCAGGTGCAGGAGTATATTAATGAGGTTGCCGGGCTCAGTTCCCGGCTCGGGCTTTTCTACTATCTGTGTAAGCTCATTATCCCCGTTCACCGCCAGGTAACCTCCCGGGAAATACTGGCTGACCTCGTAGCCGATAATATAGGATGTGGCCGTCTGGCTGCGGTAGGCATCCAGAAGCACATGGTAAGCAGCGCCATCGAAAACATCGTTGGGATTGACGACAATAATCGCGCTATCAAGAATATGGGCTGCCGACTTCAGGGCGTCGGCGATGCCCAGCGGTTGTGACTGAATCACAAATTCGAATTTAGCCCCGGAAATAGATCCGGCGATCTGTTTTATGCGCTGGATATTGTTCGGATTTCCCACCATGACGAAATTTTGCAGGCCGGCTTCTCTGGCCAGTTCCACCTGATGCTCCAGCAGAGGCTTCCCCATAAAATCGAGCAGGAACTTGTCCTCCGTGATGGGGAACATCCTTTTGCCCACGCCCCCACAGAGAAAAACAACTTTCATAAGGTTACCCCCCTGGCCGCATCTTTTAGCACAGAAAGCCCCATATTGAGAAGGCTGCGAGCATATGACTGGTTTCCTGCTTCTGCCAGCACACGTATGGCAGGCTCCGTGCCGCTGGCACGTATCAGTAACCAGCCCTCAGCGAATTCAAAGCGCAGGCCGTCCAGGTCATTTACCGAGGCCGCGCCCAGTTTGTCCGCCTGCTGTCCCACGTTTGCCATGACATTCGCCTTATTTTCGTTGGAGCAGGATATTTTATCTTTGAAATAAAACAAAGGCGGGAGAGTAGCCAGAAAAGAGCGGATATCGCTCGAATGCCTGATGGATCCCAGCAGGGTTAGTGCGGCAAAGATGCTTTCGGGATAGTAGCCGGCCTGTGGAAGTATGTAGACACCTACAGATTCTACGCCGATCGCGGCGTCGTTATCCCGGGCCAGATGTGCTGCGTACACATCGCCCACCTTGCCCCTGATAACCTTGCCGCCGAGGTCTTTTACAGCCAGGTCAAGCAGCATGCCGCTCTCTATAGTGGTGGCGATCGATTGCTTACCGGAGGATTTGATGGCCGCCCTCGAAATGAAGGCGATCATCTCGTTAAAGCCGAGGAACCCTTTCTGATCGCAGAAAACCACACGGTCAGCATCGCCGTCAAAGCAGATGGCAAGGTCGGCGTTCTTCTGCCGCAGGAATTTAATCGTACCCTGCAACGTGTCTTCTTTAGGCTCCGGGCTGCGGCCGGGGAAGCGTCCGTCCGGCGTATCGTTTATGGTAAAAACTGTGAATCCCAGCTGTTTGAAAATATCGCTGGCCAGGCCGGAAGCGGCGCCGTTGCCAGGATCTACCAGCAGCTTCAGTCCAAGGTTAAAGTCCCAACCGCTGACAAGGGCCTTGATGAATTCAACATACCGGTCTTTCATGTGGGGGAAATGAACAATAGACCCGGCTCGACCGGTCCTGAAAGAGCCACTGTAATAGACTTTCTCGACCTCCTCCTCCTGGGACCTGCTATAGCCGATGGAGTTATGGTTGAAAAGCTTAATACCGTTAAACTCAGGTGGATTATGCGATGCGGTGATCATGACTCCGGCGCCGAAACTCATCTGACGCGTGAGCAGGGCCAGGGCCGGTGTGGGAACTATCCCTGCCTGGGCTACGTTGACGCCCACATCCAACAGTCCCTCGGTTACGGCTGCCCTGATCAGCTCCCGGCTCAGGCGGGAATCCGTGCCCAGGCAGACGGTCGCACCGGCAGGAAGCAGTGTGCCCAGCGCGCTGCCCACATTTTTGCACAGTTCGGGAGTAAGGTCCTGGTTGACCACACCCCTGACTCCGCTGGTGCCGAAAAGCGCCCTGTTCATATGATCCTCTTGTGATTATGAATATCGGTAAATGATGGTAATGCCTCTGCCTGCGGATGTCAATCCGACTATGTGCGGCAGCGTATTGGATGGACATCCGGGCAGGGATGAAATAAATGAGAGCGGCAATTCGTAGATGCGGGAATGTAAATATCTTGACGTATATTGTATAATGCATAGATGTGGTCGGATGCAGGGTTTTAGCTTTAAGGGACCATATTCAGACATTACTGTTCCAGATATGTGGGAATGCTAGTCATTGGTAGCAGCAGTCTGAAAAAAAGGGAAGGAGGTGCCAGCTTTTAGATAGAAGCAGTTATTGCGAGCCTGATGTAGTCCGCGGGGACTATAGATTTCCGACGGTCCAAGTCTCAGGGAATTATTATTCATAGGAGGTTAGTGGATGAAAAGGTTTTTCCTTATTTCTTTTGTCAGTATCCTGATTATTGCTCTTGTATTGCCTGCCTGCGCGCCGCAACAAAAAGATGTTATCAAGGTGGGCGTAATTGGCCCCATGAAGTTCCTTGAAGGGGAACATCACTGGATGGGTGCGCAGATGGCCCGCGATGAGATCAATGCCGCGGGCGGTGTGAATTTAAACGGGAAGATGTACCAGATCGAGCTGATCAAGTCGGATTCG
>CAYVBI010000049.1:0-11345 GCA_964448985.1 uncultured Dehalococcoidales bacterium | reverse complement strand
TATAGCCGGCGCCTTGTGTCCGATGTAGGAGATGCCCTGGTCGATGAACATGTCGATGTACTCGTTACCGTCTACGTCGTAAAGCCGCGAACCTTTGGCGTTGTCGATAAAGAGGGGATAGGGCCGGTGCCATATCATATAAGCGGGCGCGCCCATGGGGACTATGTATTTGCGGGATTCTTCGATAAGCTTTTTGGATTTAGGGGTCTTCTTCTCGTAGGCGGTTATGACTTCCCTATACTTCTCCTCACTCAGCTTGGGTATGCTCATTTCTTTACCCCCTTTGCCCGCCCGGCTGTTGATCTTACAGGTGGCGGACGCCGTCATTTTAAACCACCGTGTTACAAAAAACAACATTATTGTATAAATTGTTTAACCCCAGCTTCGGCGTCCGTATTGTACTGCACCTTTGGCTGCGTTATACTTACCATAACGCGCAGCACGGGAAGACAGATGAAAAAGGGCGATCGTAAAAAGATTAAGTCAGGTGATCAGAAGTTCGGCGAACGCTGGCTGACGGATCTACTCAAGAAGGTCAGGTCGGGCGACCTGTCTTTGCAGGATGCCGTCAGGCAGTTGAGCGTCCTGCCTTACGAGGACATGATGCATACCAAGCTCGACCACCACCGCAGCCTGCGCACGGGCTTTCCCGAGGTAATCTTCGGGCCGGGTAAGACGAGAGAGCAATTGGTCGGCATAGCCGAACGCCTGGCAGCGCATTCGGGCAGGGTGTTGATTACGCGTGTTGATTCCGATGGATTCAAGGCAGTGAAAAAGAAATTGCCCGATGCTGTATATAATGCTGACGCCCGCGCTATCATCATAGACCGCACGGCAAAAAAGGCAGGCAAGCCGGGCATAACCATAGTCACGGGAGGTACGGCGGATATACCGGTGGCCGAGGAGGCCGCCGTCACTGCCGAGCTGATGGGCAACAAAGTAGAGCGCATCTTCGATGTGGGCGTGGCTGGCATTCATCGTCTTTTCGATCACCTGGAGCAGATCAGGAGTGCCAGGGTGATCGTCGCCGTGGCCGGTATGGACGGTGTGCTGCCTGCGGTGCTGGGTGGGCTGGTGACCTGTCCCGTTATAGCCGTACCCACCAGCGTCGGCTACGGGGCTAACTTCAAGGGCATTGCGCCACTGCTGACCATGCTCAATAGCTGCGCGCCGGGCGTCGCCGTGGTAAACATCGATGGAGGATTTAACGCCGGCTATCTTGCCGGCCTGATCAATAAATGAAAACGCATAAACTGAATGTCGAGAGCATAACCGGCGATAAAGTGAGTTACCTGGAAGGCATTATCGGCAGGATGAGTTCCGCTCTCGTGGCATATTCAGGAGGAGTGGACAGCACGTTTCTGTCTGTCACGGCTGCCGATATATTGAAAGACAAGGTGCTGATTGTGCTTGCCAGGTCGCCATTGATGGAAGAAGAGGAGTTCGATGCGGCCAGGAAGCTGGCTTCGTCTCTAAAGCTGAAACTAAAAGTGATACAGTTCAACCAGCTTGATATACCCGATTTTACGGTCAACAACAGGGACCGCTGCTACCATTGCAAGCTGAATATGCTGGGCATCCTGAATGAGACCGCCCGCGCCAGGCACGTCAGATATGTCTGCGATGGCACTAACTATGACGACCTCGGCGATTTCCGTCCAGGCCTGGCGGCTATTGCTGAGCTTGGTGTGCGCAGCCCGCTGGCTGAATCGTTTCTAACCAAGCAGGAGATCAGGGCCCTCGCCAGGAAAAAGGGGCTGCCGAACTGGAGTAAACCTGCCATGCCATGCCTGGCTACAAGGATACCTCATCGTACGCCCATCACGCACGAGTTGATTGGGAAGGTATCGTCGGGCGAGGCCTTTATCAGGGGACTGGGGATTGAACAGGTCAGGCTGAGACATCATCGCGATATAGCCAGGATTGAGGTTGATGAGAAAGGATTCGCAGCGCTGTTGAAAAAGGCCAACCGGCAGTCGGCTGTCGAGGCGCTAAAGAAGCTTGGCTACAAACATGTCACGGTCGACCTGGCGGGCTACCAGATGGGAAGCATGAGCAGGTAGGCTACGTTAAAGATAAAGGATTTTAATGGGTAAAACAGTATATTTCGATCTTTTTGCCGGCTGCAGCGGCGATATGATACTGGGCGCACTGCTGGATGCTGGCCTGTCCAAGACGGACCTTGAGAGGGAACTGGGCAAGCTCCCGCTGGAGGGATACAGGATCACAGCCGAAAAGGTCAAAAGGGGCGCACTGAGAGCGACCTGGGCTCGAGTGATAATTGACGACAAAGTAAACCAGCCCGACCGCTCCTACAGCGATATCGTGGATATGATTGCGGGAAGCCGCCTTGGCGACGGATTAAAGAAGGTGGCGCTGGATGTTTTTCGCAACCTGGGCGAGGCAGAGGCTAAAATCCACGGAGTCAAGCTGGAGCTCGTACACTTCCACGAGATCGGAGCGGTGGACTCTATCGTGGATGTAATGGGAGCCGTTATCGGTTTCGACCTGCTGGGGATAAATCAGTATTACGCGTCACCGTTTCCGCTGGCCGAGGGCTCGATAGAGTGCCGCCACGGCGCGCTGCCGCTGCCGGCGCCGGCCACAGCGGAACTAATAGCCCGCAGACAGGCGCCTGTGGTGAAACCCTGCCATATCGCTATGAACGGGAAGGAACTGGTAACACCGACCGGCGCTGCCATCGTGACGACGCTGGCTGATTTTCACAGGCCTTATCAGAACGTGGAAAAGGTCGGCTACGGCGCAGGCAGAATGAATGCCGATGAGTATCCCAACGTCATGCGACTGTGGATAGGACAGTCGCCCGATCACGATAGTCATGAGGGCATGGTGCTCCTGGAAACTAACATAGACGATATGAATCCGCAGATTTATGATTACGTTATGGAAAGGTTATTCGCGCAGGGAGCGCTGGACGTCTGGTTCACACACATCCAGATGAAGAAGAACCGTCCCGCCGTGATGCTGAGCGTACTGGCCCCCGCTGATATCGAGTCAAAGCTGGCAGAGATCATTATGCGCGAGACCTCGACGCTGGGGATAAGGGTGCGCCCGGTATACCGGCATATCGCCGGCCGCGATATGGTCGAGTTTGAATCAAGCTACGGGAAGGTAAGGGTCAAGGTCAAACGCTTCGAGGACGAGGTTGTCAGTATTGCGCCTGAATACGACGAATGCAAGAAGATCGCTGCCGAAAAGGGCATCCCCCTTAGGGATGTTTACCGGACTGTCGAGGCCGAGGCGCGGAAGCATATTAAGTAATAGAAGTGGGTAAACTGAGCTGGTCCTGACGTAATCTTCTTAGTTGACCCGGATGGCTATATCGTTTGTCCCCAGGCTACCGCTTCAGCAAGCTATTATTTGAGGTTCCCTTAAGGAATTTCCTGAATATGATGAAGGGACTTGCGAAAATAGCAATGTATATAATCGTTGGAACCCACCAATATCCATTGGCTGCATAACAACTTAAGATTATCCCGGTGATTAATACCAAAAATCCGACTATAGAAGTTATCCAGGCAATGAATTTATTATTTCCTTCTTCAAACCACAGGAAACTTTCGAAAATAAAAATAAGTGAAAAACTTGCTATTTGTAGTCCCGGCGTCTGTTTGATTTCTGAGTTCGTGGCAAAAAATATCAAAGCAACCACAATAATAAGGGTTCCATGTGGCCCTACCCCACCTTACATGTTGTTTGCCGGTATAATGCTAGTGACTAGGTTTGCATTTCAGGTCTAAAACGCTTATTGCTAAGCATCTTTGGCAGCTGGTGCCGTGCCACCCCGGCGAACATAGTTTTCACACGGCTGTCGATACGCCGCAGGGGCTGTTCGCCGGCAGCAAGCTGCACCAGTTCCAGCAGGTGGAATATTTGGGGCGCGTTGGGATAGAAAAGGCTGCCTGAACCGAGCATCTGCAGACATCCGGCGCAGTAAACACACAGCAAATCGGCGCCGGTCTTTCTGGCCTCGTGTAATCGCTTGAGCGTCGAAAGTGTAATGCTGGCCGTATTGTAATTGCTTCTCATGCTGAAGCCCGCGCCGATGCCGCAGCAGACCATACGCTCCTTGCTGCGCGGCATTTCAATTACTTCGACGCCGATTTTCTCCAGGATCTTGCGTGGCAGCATCATATAGTCAGGCTCCAGGAACTTGGAATAGCAGGAATCCTGCACAGTGGCGCGCAGCTTAAGCTTGTTGACCACCTTGATCTGACCGCTCTCCAATTGCTCCCAGAGGTAGCGCACCAGGGGTTTGAACCTGGCATCGAACTTTATGCCCAGCCTTTCAGGCAGCATTTTGGTGAAGCAGAACGTGCCTGCCGTGCACATCATCAGTATCTCACGTGCACCCATTTCGGCAAACCTGGTCTGCATCTTTTTGCCCTGTGCCGCGGCAAGGTCGTAGTAGCCCATACGGAAAAATGTCTCGCTGCAGCACCAGTCCAGCCCGCCTCTTATCGGGATATGAGGCAACAGGGAAGTTTTCGTCAGGTAAGGCACTGTTGTAACATTGCATCCCGGATAAATAAACTCCGCGCAGGGGGATTTATCGTCCCATTTCGCTACCATTTCCTTCTCGTCGGTGGGCAGCCTCTCCAATATATAGCTGCGAAAGTTGAGCTTTTGCATCGGCAGGAAATATCGCGCCCTTTCCAGCAGCCCGCGCTCCTTGTATTCGCGCCCCCAGTAGTCCATGATGGTCTCGCAGGGAGATGCGTCATTGGGGCAAAAATCATCGCAGTCAAAACAGGCCGTGCATGAGCGGGAAACGCTGTCGCTTATCTCGCCCCTGTTGATCTTATCCTTCTCTCTGCGGGCGGCCTCCAGCGGCAAAGACATTTCGGGGCACTTCGAGAGGCAGTCGCCGCAGAGCTTACACTTCTGCACATCATGAAACCTGTATTGATTAATATCAGACATGGTTAAACCTCCTGCGGCCGGCCAGCGCCAGCCTCACCAACGCTGTTAATATGGAAAGAGAGAAACGATTTTGCATTGCCGGATTATTAAAGAAGCTGTTGTAAAATGCGCACATGCGGTCAACCTGGAAATCCAGATCCACAGATTCGGGAGCGCCCCGGATTGATGCCAGATCAATACTGAAACGTTGCCGGGCTTTACTCTGCAAAAGCATACGTGTGATGTTGGCAGATATTATAGCAATGATGTTGAAAGCGCGCCGGCGCGTCCGGTGCGCTGGTTGCCTGCCTTCGGCCATGTCCAGCAGTTCCAGGATATGGTAGATCTCCAATTTGCTTCCGACAAGCTCCCTGACCACAGAGAAGATGAAGTAGCAGGCGGAACAGTAGACTATTAGATAGTCAGCGCCCGTAGCCTCGGCTTCCCCGAGCCTCTTTTTACCCTGCTCTATGAGATCGAAAAGGTCGAAGCGTCCCGCTGCGGCGCCGAAACCGCAGCACAGCGCATCCCCCTTATTATGCTGCATCTCGATTATTTTCACCCCGCACGCCTGCACAAGTTCCCTCACTGGCAACCAGACACCATCTCCGGTGGCCTTTGAGAAGCAGTTATCATGTATCGTAACGCGTTTGTCCACCTGGCAGTTTAACTTCAATCGGCCGCTGCGCAGCATATCCAGGAGGTAATGTTCCAGGGGCACGACCTCGAAGTCATAGCTTGTATTAAATCTTTGCGGCAGGACCTTGCCCAGCATGGCATATTCGGCGGCCATCATGGTCACCACTCTTTTGGGCCTTAGCTCATTGAAAACGTCCTTCAATCTCAATCCAACCCGGTCGACCACATCGAGCAGACCAAGCTGATAGATGTGCCCGCCGCTGCACCAGTTGCGCTCGTCGCCGTAAGGTGTGAGGTCAGCCAGCAAAGGCGTCATTGTGAGATATGGTGAAAAAGCGCTGAAACAACCGGTAAGCAGGACATCCTGGCTGGATTTCCCGCTCCTGGCGCGCCAGCTTTTAATCAGCTCCTGCTCATCCGGCGGCATCAGGGGATAGAGCTGGCGCCAGATGGAGGCCGGGTCTTCCGGCATCACCATGCGCGCCAGGGCAGGCAGCCCCGTTTTCTGGTATCGCTCGTTCCAGCGCAGTAGTATCAGCTCATAAGGATCGAAGCCATTGGGGCAGTACAGGTCACAGGAAAGGCAGGTGGTGCACTTCTCCAGCACCATGCTTGGCTGTCCGCTATTTAAGCGCTGCTTTTCTGCTATCGCCTTATCCTGTCCCAAGTTGAGTACGGGGCAGGAAGAAAGGCAGGTCCCACAGAGATTACAGCGCTGGGAAGAATCAAACTTAGTAATATCTAACATCAAAATACGGCAATGTCCCCGAAAGGGCTTTATGGCTCAGCAACCTCATCGTTAATGGCGCCGATATTCAGCAAGGGGAACTCACCATCTTAGTATTTCCATCACAATAGGACATTCAATATACGATGTCAATTTACGATCATTTATTGCTGAGTAGCTATTCTTTCAGGGCATACCTGACTTATTAGTGATATGAAAAAATAAAAATGGTGGCGTTGTTTAAAGAAAAACGATTGAGACAATAATCCCTGCTATTACAACCCAATAGATTTCTACCTTTAAAAACAGAGCAACAAAGGCGGACAAGGCTATTGCTATGCGAAATAAATCCCAGGGTATTTTTAGAGCGAACAACAAGGTTACAGATAAAAGAAGACCGACGAAGGAGCTTAATACACCTATTATCGCTTTGCCAAAATAAGGGTAGCTGCGCAATTTATCAAAATAAGGTGTGACTCCCACTAGAATCAAAAAAGAAGGTAAAAACACACTGATAGTTGCGATAATGCCCCCGAGGAGGCCATAGAGCACATATCCAATAAATGTAGCAGTGATGACTATAGGCCCGGGTGTGATTTGTCCGAGAGCAATCCCGTTTAGAAAAGTTCTGCTGTCCATCCAAGAGTGTAAGTTCACTACTTCATTGAACATGATGGGAACGGAGGCGAATCCTCCTCCGAAGGCGAACAGGTCGATACGCAGCATCAGAGTTGCCAGATCAAAAAGACCGCGGTCAGCGAAAAACAAAATAGCCAGTGCCAGCATGGCAATGGCGACAATGATGAGAACTGGCCGGTATGTGGATAATCGATCGCCGGACGATTTAATGATTGGGGATGGCTGCTTTAAAAAAAGCAGGATGCCTGCACCTGCGGCGAGCAATATTACCAGGATCGGATTGATACCGAAAAAGAAGAGAGCGCCTGCCGCAATGGCAATAGCGGCGGACCTCCAGTTCTTGATGGATACCCTGCCGAATGTTATTGCTGCATTAGCTATTATGGATACCACAATTACCTGCAAACCGTTGAACGCCGAGACCACGGCAGGTAAATTCAAGGTCTGCACATAAAAAATCGAAAGTAGCAGCATGAATAAGAATGCCGGCAGGCCGAAGGCTATGAAGCTGACCGCAGATCCCGATACCCCCCTCGTCATTAAGCCCACATAGGCGGCGGCCTGCATAGCGGTTGCGCCGGGCACCATCTGGCAGAGTGCAATTCCATCGCGGAATGATGCATCGTCCACCCATTTCTTCTGCTCGACAACCATTCTGCGGATGTAGGCTATCATGGCAGGTCCGCCAAATGCCGTGGCCCCTAATCCAAGAAATGATAGAAATAATCTGGCGAGAGACGGTGATTTGTCGGCTGACTGGATTTGCATTGGTTTCACGGTCAATGTGAATCAATAATGCTATTTTATTATAAAGTCACCCGGCTATCTAAAGGACTTGCATCTCGTATTTGGGCATGCCATTTTTCAGGTAGAAAATAAATTTTACTTTTTTACCGCTTAAAATATGTTTTTCCGACTCACGGCGCAGCTGTTTGAAATCCAGTTCCTTTAATAGAATTGTGAGCAACTCTAATTTTTCCTTAAGTTGCTCGTTCTCAGATTCGCTTGATAATAACCGCCCGAGCGTAACCTCATATTCTCTTTTAGTGATAGTATGAATACAATTCGAAAGGCTGGGTGCCAACTCAATCATTTTCATGCTTCCCCGTGTTCCTTGAAAATTACCTATGATAACGTAAGCCTGGTACCTGCATTATTAAGGAAAAATATACCAGGGAACTCCTGGGCCAGGCGCGCCGAGGCGCCGAAGCCGGTGCAGTGAGATACCCCGAGTTTCTTAATCCCGATTTCCTTCAGGTCCGCTATAGTTCTTTCGATCCGTTCCTCGTTGGCAAAGATAAGATGGGTACCGCCGATTACAGCATGTACATTGTTTTTGCCGGTTATTTTCTGTGCCTGGCGCAACGTGTTGATCATTCCACGATGAGCACAGCCGAGTATAACTACCAGGCCAAAGTCCGCGTTGATAACCAGTGCCAGGTCATCGGCAAGGGCATCGGGCTCCATACCATCGGGATTTTTAGTGAACAGGTTGCCGTCGATCTGTTCATAATCCGTGACCATCGGGATTTCGCCGGTTGTGGTTATGTGTTCAGTAATAGATACCGGCTCACGGCTGATAATGAGGCGTGTGACGCTGGCCTCCAGTTCATCTCTGGAGAAGGGTGCGCTGATGGATCGATAGTTATCCGGGCCGAAGCCGACATGTTTGGCAGACCACAGGTCCGGATGGCAGATGACGCTGGCGCCCTTGCACTTTTTCAATATCTCGCGCAGGCCACCGGTGTGGTCTGCATGGCCGTGGCTCAATACTATATCATCGATTGCGGACAAATCAATGCCCAGGAGCTCGGCGTTATATGCAGCGGATATGCCCGGCCCGGTATCCATAAGGACCTTTTTCCCATCCGCCTCGACCAGTATACTCAGTCCCCACTCGCCGAGGAAACCATACCCGGCGGTATTCTCGCTCAAAGTAGTTATTTTAACTTCCATCATTTCCTCCTCACGTTCCGCGGATGCTCCGTATGTTAAATGGCGATGGCCGAAAACATCGAAGGCCAATCATTATTGCCGCTGCTTTCGTTTTGTAATGTCATCGTAATATGATCACGTCCCGGTTGATGTTTTAGCGGAGTCGGACGATGTCAGAGCCTCGCCCATTTGATCAACAAAATCTGATTGATATTGTTCAATATGCCCGTCATCACAGAGTGCCGCCAAATCGGGGTCGACTGGTATTTTTCCCAGCAAGGGTGCATGAGCCGCTGCCGCCATTTCTTCCGCCCTGCTTTTTCCGAAAAGCTCAATTTTCTTATCGAGTTCCTTGATATACAGGTAGCTCATGTTTTCCACCACGCCCAATATATGCTTGTCCATTTGCTGGGCCATTTTAACTGCCTTCCTTACTATCATGGCTGTCAAGTCCTGCGGCGTAAAGACGATTATTACACCTGAAATGGGAAGGGACTGCATGACTGTGAGAGGAGCGTCAGCGGTGCCTGGTGGCAGGTCAATAATAAGATAATCCAGACTACCCCAGAGTACTTCCTCCCAGAATTGAGTGATAGCCTTGCCTATGAGCGGCCCGCGCCATATAACAGCTTCATCTTCACTGGGCAGCAGAAGATTGATCGACATTATCTCAATGCCTGATTTGGAGGTAACCGGCAATATGCCGCTCTCGTTTCCGCCGGGACGGTCGGTTATACCGAACATCTTGGGTATACTGGGTCCGGTGATATCCGCATCGAGTATGCCTACTTCAAATCCTTTCCTTCTCAGCGCGACGGCCGTGATTCCGCTGACCAGCGACTTGCCCACACCGCCTTTACCGCTCATGACGGCTATCACGCGGCCGATTTTATTCAAGTCAAGGGGTTTGGCATCGATATAGGCTATATCGATATTTCTTATATCGGGCAAGCCGTTCAACGACTCTTTGATTTTTTCTGTTATCCAATTTTGCGAGTATTCGTCCAGTGCGGTTGAAGCCAAGGTTATTTTAACTGCGCCGTCAGCTATTTTGATGTCACGTATCAGGTTCATTGAAGTCAAGCTACGCACAACGTGCGGTGTGATGACCTCGTCGAGCCTGCCTCTGACCTGATCAATGGATGTCATATCATTAGCTCCTTATGTTCGATTTTGTTAAAGGCTGTAACTATCGCATGGCTGATACAGGATCAAGCTATGAGTTTGTCTAATGCAATCGGTCCATCAGGTTGGGCAGGTTGCCCTCCGTAAATAATTTGACCGCATTCGCAATGCTTGAGATATCAGTTACGAGTGGTTCGATATTGTAGCTTTTCATGCTGTCATAGGCGCCCATGCCCATGCCTCCTGCGATCAGAACCTGGCAGTCTTTGATGGGCTCAGCCATGCTGGCGTGTTTTCTCTGTGAGTCGGCATCGTAACCATGCGGACCTGTTACCGTGCCGTGTTCGCCTTCCTGACTGGCGAAGTGGCGGTGCCCCATTTTGTCGCGCCTCTCTTTGCCGGTAATTTTACCGTCCTCCACGGTGAAGACCATATAGTATTGCGCCCTGCCAAAATGCTGACAGATTGTAGCTTCATCGTCTGTGACCACTGCGATTTTCATAGTTTATTCTCCCTGTTTTAACCAACGATCAAATTACACTGCAGGTTGCCTGCGTCATAGTCTACCTTAACCTTGACCTGCTTACCCTCGGAAAGCAGCCTCTCAGCCTCGCTCCGCAGCCTTTCAAAGTCAGGAGATTCCAACAATGCCAGAAGCGCCTCGTAGCGCTGCTGTAACTCCGCGTCGCTGGTCTGCTCACTGAGCAATGCGAAAAGGCAGTCATTTAACTCTTTCTCAGCAAGGCACTTCAGGCACATGCCCGGCACCTCGTTAGAAGAATAATTGGGCTCGAGGCTGATATTTTCCATTTAAATCACCGTCATCTGCTTTATTTTGCCGGATAAAGCCATAAAGGATGGACACAGGCGTTCTCGAATTGTACTCTATGCCGGGAAAGCAGACAAACGTAAAAAGAGCGTTCAGGCAGATTCTATTTCGATTAAATGTCTGATTTATACTGTCCATATTTGCTACGCTTCCGGTCTGCGGCGTTCCGTTTGCTGCGGATCCATAGGTGTAACTGCGGGCTTTGAAGCTTCATATACGGTGAATACATTCTTGAATTCGGAAAAATGCCCTTTTATTTTATCTAAATCATTCGGATTTAAAGGTTTGACCGGACACGGCCTGAGAGGGGTATTGACCTGTACTTCATCGGTTGAAAACCCTCTAACTAATTCAGCCAATTCAGGGGCTTTTTGACGGTTTGTATTGATGAACATGATCTGAACAGCCAGCTTGCCGGCGAATATGGAACGAAATGATTTAATCCCTCCTGTGATCTGGCTAACAGATAGTCCGAATACCGGCCTGTTAACAAGAAATAACAGTTTATCATCCGGCGCATCCAGCTTG
>CAYVBI010000048.1:0-11421 GCA_964448985.1 uncultured Dehalococcoidales bacterium | reverse complement strand
GGTCATTGCCAGCGGCGGGGCCGGCACGCTCGAGCACCTTTATCAGGCACTGGCGCTTGGCAGGGCGGACGCGGTGCTGGCCGCCAGCATTTTTCATTACAGGGAGTATTCGATCAGACAGGCCAAGGAATACCTGGCCGCAAAGGGGATTCCTGTGAGGTTGCAGTGAGGTGATAAAGATATGATTGGACAGGAAACGCGCGACGTCGAAAGGAAGTTTACAGCCATACTGAAGATACTGAGCGATGCGCAGTCGCCCATGGGCAGCAAGATGATATCAGGACTGTTGGAGGAACAGGGCATCTACCTGGGCGAACGTGCCGTGCGTTACCATCTAAAAATAATGGATGAACGCGGCCTGACCCGCTCTATGCGACACAAGGACGGCCGCACCATTACCGGAACCGGCCTCGAAGAGTTGAGGAACTCGCTGGTCACCGACAAGATCGGCTTTGTCGGATCCAAGATAGAACGACTGGCCTACCAGACCAATGTCGGACTGCGCACAGGGACAGGGCGCATACCGGTAGACGTGTCACTGTTCTCCAGCGATCAATTCCCTGCCGCGTTGAAAATTATGAAGGGCGTATTCCAGGCCGGACTTTCCTCATCGAACATGGTCGCACTGGCAGGGGAAGGCAACAACCTCGGCGGCATCGTAGTTCCCGCAGGCCAGGTGGGACTGTCCACCGTATGCTACGTGGCTGTGAACGGTTGCCTGCTTAAATCAGGCATTCCTGCCCATGCGCGTTTCGGAGGCCTGCTCCAGGTAAAGGAATGGCAGCCTTTCAGATTTGTCGACCTCGTTGAATTCACGGGCTCAACAATCGACCCTTCCGAAATCTTCATCGCCGGCAGGATGACCGATGTCACTCAGGCTGTGGCCACTGGCAACGGTAAGGTGCTGGCAGCATATCACGAGATACCCAGACTATCGTATGGCAGAGCCGATGAACTTCTGCAGCACATGAACAACAGCGGCCTTATCAGCCGCTCATTCCTGGCCAGGCCAGGTGAAAGGATGTGCGAGATACCTTACAACCACGATAAGACCGGTCTGGTCACGCTGAGCGGATTGAACGCCGCGGCGGCGGCGGCCGAGAGCGGCCTGGCAGTTACCAACCATGCCATGTGCGGCCTGCTGGAGGTATCCAGGTTGAGGCCATTTGTTGAATTGCTATAATTAGCGCAGAGCGACATGTACAATATTCTGCTGGTTACCAACGAAATGGACCGCGTGAGGGACCTCAGCGCCGGACTTAGCCGCATGGGTTTTTCCTGTACCGCCTGCGTATACGCTGACGATGTTATACAGCATGATGCCCGCCAATCCTTTAATGTTGTGCTGATAGACATCTCTTCGATATCCACGCACGGAGACTCGTCCTGGAAGTGGTTCAGGAAGCTCAAGTTGCGCAGGCCTCTTCCAGTTATAGCCCTGATATCTTCTTCAACTTTGCACCTGGTGCTGGAGCAGGGATTTGAGGACTTCGTTACCAAACCCTGGGATATGGATGAGCTGTCAGCCAGGATAAGGCGCGCCGTAGCTCAAACCACCAGGCCCGACCGGGACAAAGTAATCAAAGTGGGGGACCTGGCAATCGATCCCGTCAGGTGCGAGGTGGAGCTGGCCGGCCGCCTGCTGGCCCTGACCTTCAAGGAATATGAGCTGCTCAAGCTGCTGGCAACCAACGAGGGCAAGGTCTTCACGCGCGAGTCGCTGCTGAACGAGATCTGGGGCTATGATTACTATGGGGGAGACAGGACGGTTGACGTGCATATCAGAAGGCTGCGCAGCAAGATAGAGGACCCCATACACTCATTCATCGAAACAGTCAGGAATATAGGATATAAATTCAAGGAATCCGGCCTCGCCAGATAGCCCCTCTCGTAACATGATCTTAACATCGCCGTAATAAGCCCGAAACAGGCCTCCTTTACAATTCGGTTATCTTACTAAAAAGGAGGTCCACTATGAATTCGGGCGATACCGCCTGGCTACTTACCTCAAGTGCGCTGGTATTGCTGATGACCCCAGCCCTGGCCTTTTTCTACGGGGGAATGGTCAGGAGAAAAAACCTGCTCTCCACCATAATGATGAGCTTCGCCATCCTCTGTATGGTATCCATATTATGGGTACTCTATGGATATACCATGGCTTTCGGTCCCGATGTTAAGGGGTTGGTGGGTAACCTGAACTGGTTCGGTCTGGCAGGCATCGGCCAGGACCCGTCCCCCATCTATGCGACCACAGTGCCCCAACTTGCTTTTGTGGCCTTCCAGGCCACCTTCGCCATTATCACCGTGGCGCTCTGGACGGGCGCAGTCGTTGAACGCATCAAATTCGGCGCCCTGCTTGCCTTTGCGGCGCTATGGTTCACTCTCGTCTATTGCCCTATCGCACACTGGGTCTGGGGAAGCGGCGGCTGGTTGGCTCAGCTGGGCGCCCTTGATTTCGCCGGCGGCACGGTTGTGCATGTCAACGCCGGGATATCGGCCCTGGCCCTGGCTCTGGTGCTGGGACCGCGTATGGGATTCAAGGAAGGAGAATCCATGGAGCCCAACAATATACCCTTTGTCGTGCTGGGGGCGGCGCTGCTCTGGTTCGGCTGGTTCGGCTTCAATGCCGGCAGCGCCCTGACCGCAGGCGGGCTTGCCTCCAACGCTTTCATCACCACCAACACTTCAGCTGCGGCTGCCGGGTTCACCTGGATGATACTCGGCTGGATTCACCGCCGGCCTTCGGTGCTGGGGGCAGCAACCGGCGCGGTAGTGGGGTTAGTGGCCATTACACCGGCCGCCGGTTACGTCCCGGTCTGGGCCGCCATCCCCATCGGCGCCATCGGTTCGATTATCTCTTACTACGTGATGGTCTGGAGGGCAAAATCATCCGGCGTCGATGAGTCACTGGACGTTTTCGCCTGCCACGGCATGGGAGGGACATGGGGCGCCCTGGCAACCGGTATCTTCGCCACCACGGCAGTCAACGCCGCCGGTTCCGGGCTAATCGACGGGAACTGGAAACAGATGCTGATACAGGCCCTGGCCATCGTAACCACTGCGGCATATGCCTTCGCTATCTCCTGGCTGCTGGCAAAAGCACTCAAGGCCACCATGGGCCTGCGGGTAAAGGAAGAGGAGGAAGCAGTCGGGCTCGATATATCACAACACGGTGAAACCGCTTACGGAGGTGTTTCATAATGAAAAAAATTGAGGCTATTATCAGGCCGGAAAAGCTGGATGCCGTCAAGGACGCCCTTTCCGCCAAGGGAATGCTGGGCATGACCGTGACACATGTCAGTGGTCGCGGCAGGCAAAAGGGCATCGCTTTGCAATGGCGGGCCGGCGAATATCGCGTCGATTTCCTGCCTAAGGTGAAAATAGAAATAGTGCTTGCCGATGAGGAATGCCCGGTGGCCCTGGACATCATCTGCGTCGCTGCCCGGACAGGCAGGGAAGGAGATGGCATGATCTTTGTGCTGCCGGTCGAGAACGCGATGAGGGTAAGGACCAACGATAACGGAGATACCTGCATAACGGGCAAATAACCTGGACAAATCCAAATTGGGGGGGCGCCCTTATAAAGGGCGTCCCGCTTTCACATGGAGAATTCAATGATTTAACACAACTGTAACAATCAACATTTAAAGTGGTGGCATCTATTCACAGGAGGTTACCATGCAAATTAATTCCGGTGATACGGCATGGCTACTGATCGCCACCGCAATGGTGATGTTGATGACCCCGGGACTGGCCTTTTTTTATGGCGGTATGGTCAGGCAAAAAAACCTGCTTTCCACTTTAATGATGAGCTTTGTGATGCTGGGGCTCATCTCGATATTATGGGCCTTTTACGGCTACAGCATTAGCTTTGGGCCTGACTTTAAAGGTCTATTTGGCGGGTTGCAATGGTCCGGCCTGATGAACGTGGGCATGGAACCTTCCAGTACCTACGCTACTACTGTCCCCCATTTCCTCTTTATGATGTTCCAGGCAACTTTCGCCATCATCACAGTGGCGCTTATTACAGGCGGTGTGGTGGAGCGCATCAGGTTCAGCTCCCTGCTCTTCTTCTCAGTAATCTGGTTTACAGTGGTATATTGCCCGATAGCACATTGGGTATGGGGAAGCGGCGGCTGGCTGGCTAACCTGGGAGTGCTGGATTTCGCCGGCGGTACCGTGGTACATATCAACGCCGGGTTTGCAGCTCTGGCAATAGCGTTAGTCCTCGGACCCCGGCGCGGTTTCGAAGAGAGAGAGGTGATGGAGCCCAACAGCATTCCATACGTGGTGCTTGGTACCGCCCTGCTGTGGTTCGGCTGGTTCGGCTTTAACGCCGGCAGTGCGCTTGCCGCCAACGGGCTGGCCGCCAGCGCCTTCGCCTCCACCAATTTTGCCGGAGCTTCTGCAGCCATAACGTGGCTTATACTCGGGTGGATACATCGCAGGCCATCGGTACTGGGCGTCGCTACGGGCGCAGTCGTGGGACTGGCTACCGTGACGCCGGCTTCCGGATATATCCACCCCATGGCCGCCATACCCATCGGAATAGGGGCGGCTATCATTTCCTACTATGTCATGCTCTGGCGCAATAAATCCAACAAGATAGACGAATCACTGGACGTTTTCGCCTGTCATGGAGTGGGCGGATCCGTCGGTACCATCGCAGCCGGACTTCTGGCAACTGCTGCTATAGGCGGAAAATCAGGTTTGATAGATGGAAACGGGACACAGGTGCTTATCCAAACGTTGGCTGTGGCGGTGGTTGCCGGTTATTCATTCGGCATGACCTGGGTTGTGGCCAAAGTTGTCGATGCCACTTTTGGCCTGCGCGTTAAGAACGAGGAGGAGATGGTCGGGCTGGACATATCTCAACATGGTGAAAGGGCTTACGGGGGGTTTTCTTAAAACCGGGGGGTAATTAAGGAAAACCGCTCATTTTCCGGCCGCGGGACGATGAATTCCAACGCCAATCCCCGATTTTAAGAAATATTTTCGGCAAAAACCGGGTAATTTAATCTGTTTGTAACATTCCACAGTTAAATTAACAGCGTATATAAACAGAAAGACCCTGCGGAAATTCCGGCGCATTGTCTTACGTTTAGAACAATAAAATAAAGGAGGACCAATTTGGTACCCGAAAAAATGACTCCGGACAAGATTTTGAAAAAGGTCAAGGACGAGAATATCAAGTTCATCGACCTGAAATTCAACGACCTGCCGGGACTATGGCAGCATTTCACAATCACAGCGGGCGAGTTGAATGGCAACCTGGACTCCGATCCGGCCAAGGGCGGAATCTGGGCCGAGGGCATTGGCTTCGACGGCTCGAGCATCCGCGGCTTCCAGCACATCCAGGAGAGCGATATGATTTTGATGCTCGACCCGGGAACCGCCATAATTGATCCCATCCCCCAACATCCCACGCTGAGCATTATCTGTGATGTGTATAATCCCATAACCAAGAAGCCCTACACCAGGGATCCGAGGTATATAGCTAAGAAAGCAGTCCAGTATCTTAGGTCCACAGGTCTTGCCGACACCTGCTACTGCGGCCCGGAACAGGAGTTCTTCATCTTCGACGACATACGGTTCGACCAGGACCAGCGCAGCGGCTACTACTACATCGACTCAATTGAAGCCGACTGGAACACCGGCAGGGACGAAAAGCCAAACCTCGGTTACAAACCGAGGTACAAGGAGGGCTATTTTCCGGTTGCGCCTCATGACTCACTGCAGGACCTCAGGTCTGAGATTGTGGAAACCATGGTAGCAGCGGGACTTGAGATAGAGGTTCACCATCATGAGGTGGCCACCGCCGGGCAGTGCGAGATCGACATGAAATACAAGGACCTGCTCAAGATGGGCGACCAGATGATGTGGTTCAAATACGTTATCAAGAACGTCTGCCACAAGCACAATAAGGTGGCAACCTTTATGCCCAAGCCCATTTTTCAGGACAATGGTTCCGGCATGCATGTCCATCAGAGCCTTTTCAAAGATGGCAAGAATATGTTTTTCGATCCCAAGGGCTATGCGCTCATCAGCCAGACCTGCAAATATTATATCGGCGGACTTCTCAAGCATGCCGAAGCCCTATCAGCGATATGCTCCCCCACCACCAACTCCTACAAGAGATTGGTGCCAGGCTTCGAAGCACCGGTCAACCTGGTATACTCCGCCGCCAACCGTAGCGCTGCCGTACGCATACCCATGTACTCGGAGAACCCCAATGCCAAGAGGATCGAGTACAGGCCCCCTGACTGCAGCAGTAACGGCTACCTGTGTCTATCCGCACTTCTGATGGCCGGACTTGACGGCATCGAGAACAAGATCGATCCGGGCCAGCCATTCGACAAGGACACTTACACACTCAGCGCTAAAGAGGCTAAAAAGCTGAAGACTGTTCCCGGTTCACTCGAACAGGCCGTCAATGCTCTCGAAAAGGACCATAAATTCCTGCTCAAGGGCGGAGTTTTCACACAGGATGTTATCGATGTCTGGATCGACTACAAGCGGACAAAAGAGATCGATGAGATCAGGCTAAGGCCCCACCCCCACGAGTTTTACCTTTATTTCGACATTTAGATCTTCTTCAATGAGGAGAGGCACAGGCTTGAGCCTGTGCCTCTCCTTTTATATGTGTAATGCACTGCCGGAAGCTATGCAAATAGTTTTGACTTTGCATTTGATTTATGTTTTGATTACAAAGTGCGATAAAAATACGTATTGGAGGAAACATGGTAAAGAAAGATAGAGCAGAGGCTGTAGAATATGTGCTCAAAATGGCCAAAGAACACGATATTAAGTTCATCAACCTGTGGTTTACAGATATACTTGGCTTCCTCAAGAGCTTCTCTATCACTATAGAGGAGCTTGAACGTGCCATGGAGGAAGGAATGGGCTTTGACGGTTCGTCCATCGAGGGTTACGCCCGCATAGATGAGAGCGATATGATCGCCCTGCCGGACCCGGATACCTTCCAATTGCTGCCATGGAGGCCCAAGGAGCAATCTGTCGGACGCATGTTCTGCGACATATACAAACCTGAAGGGCAACCTTTTGAGGGGGACCCCAGGTATATCCTCAAGCAGAACCTCAAGCGCGCCTCCGACCTGGGCTATACCTTCTACGTAGGCCCCGAGTTGGAATACTTCTATTTCAAGGATAACAAGGGCACCGAGATCCTGGATTCCGGCGGTTATTTCGACCTGGTGCCGCTGGACATGGCGGTTGACCTTCGCCGCCAGACCGTGTTGGCCCTCGAGGAGATGGGCATCGGTATCGAATACTCTCATCACGAGGTAGCTCCCAGCCAGCACGAGATCGATATGCGCTACACGGACGCGCTCACCATGGCGGACAATGTAATGACCTACAGGCTGGTGGTAAAACAGGTAGCCATGGAGAACGGTGTTTATGCAACCTTCATGCCCAAGCCCATCTTCGGCGAGAACGGCAGCGGCATGCACGTGCACCAGTCGCTCTTCAAGGGTGAAAGGAACGCCTTTTTCGACAAGAACGATCCCTTCCACCTGTCCAAGATAGCCAGGAGCTATATCGCCGGCCTGTTGAAATATGGCCCCGAGATAACGTCGGTCACAAGCCAGTGGATCAACTCGTATAAACGCCTGGTGCCCGGCTATGAGGCGCCCGTATACCTGTCATGGGCCCGGCGTAACCGCGCGGACCTGATCAGGGTACCGGAATATAAGCCCGGCCGTGAGATGGCGACACGCATGGAATACAGGTCACCCGATCCTGCATGCAATCCCTACCTGGTATTCAGCGTTATGCTGGCGGCAGGTCTGGAAGGCATCGAGAAAGGGATGGAACCGCCCGCGCCGGTCGAGGAGAATGTGTACGAGATGACTGAGGAACAGAGGAGGCGCCGGGGCATCAAAACCCTGCCGGGCAGCCTTTCTGAGGCCATCACATTAACGGAGAAAAGCTCATTGGTTAAGAAAGCGCTGGGAGACCACTGCTTCAACGCTTTTATCCAGAACAAGAAAGTAGAGTACAACCAGTACAGGATCCAGGTAACAGAATACGAGATCAAGAAATACCTGCCCATCTTGTAGTACAATTTCACCGTTTGATACGAGAAGTTGCGCCGCCCGCCTTCAAAGGCGGGCGGCGCTCATAGATTATAACTGCTGCAGTATGAGGCATAAGGAAGAAATAGAATGATAATAGGGGTGCTGGCCGTGCAGGGCGCCTTCATAGAACATATTCACATGTTCGAGCGGATCGGCGTCACGGCAACCGAGGTGAGATTACCGGGCCAATTGGAGAAGATAAGCGGCCTTGTCATACCGGGCGGGGAAAGCACCACCATCATGAAATTGATGAACAGCTACGGCCTGGCCGGCCCTGTGAAACAACTGGCTGAACGAAATATACCGGTCTGGGGAACGTGCGCCGGCATGATATGCCTTGCCAGCGGTGCGGAGAATCCGGACGGGACCCCAATGGATACCCTCGGACTTATGGACATGACCGTGAAGCGCAATGCCTTCGGCAGGCAGGTGGACAGCTTCGAAACACTCCTTCAAATAACAGCACTGCGGGGAGGTCCCTTCCCTGCCGTATTTATACGCGCACCTTTGATTGAGAAGGTGGGAGGCAGTGTGGAAGTGCTGGCCAGACTGCCCGGAGGCGAGATTGTGGCAGCCGCGCAGGGAAAGCTGCTCGCCACCTCTTTCCACCCGGAGCTGACAGGCGACGCCAGGTTGCACAGCTATTTTGCCGGCATGGCCGGGAATTAGCCCGCGATCTGTCCTATTTGGCCGGCGCGGTTATCGGCTGTGATGAGATGACGCTGTTCAGGTATTCCTCGGCCCACTTGATCAATTCCTCGTCCTTAAGCGACGTGATGTAATCGGGCGTCAGGCCGGTGCCGCTGATAAGCGTGCCGTTGGGCGTGTAATAATGCGCCGTCGTCATCTTGATGGCTGATCCGTCATCGAGTTTGATGAAATTCTGCACACTGGCTTTGCCGAATGTCTTCTGGCCGGCCAGCTTGGCCCTGCCGTTGTCCTGCAATGCCCCCGCCACAATCTCACTGGCGCTGGCGCTGCCTCCGTTGACCAGCACTATCACGGGCAGTTCTCTAGCGATGCCGCCCGGCTTCACTTTCTGGACGGTCTCCCAACCATCTTTATCCACGACCTTGACCGCGATCCCGCGCGTTAAGAACTGGCTTGCTACATCTACAGCCTCAGATAGTAAGCCGCCCGGATTATCGCGCAGGTCGAGGATGATGCCTTTAGCACCCTGCTTATATGCCTCCACCAGCGCGGTTTTGAAATCGCTGGTAGTAGGCAAGATGAACTGCTGTATCCGGATATAAGCCATCTGGCCCCGCATCTCGAATTTAACTGAATCCATCTTGATCTCGCGCCTGGTCACCTTTTGCTCGAACGGCTCCTTGTCACCCTCCCTGTAAATCAGGAGGACAACATCTGATCCGGCCGGGCCCCTTATCTTCTGTGAAGCCTCCGTAGTGTTCATCTGTGCGGTAGACTGCCCGTCAATCTTCAGTATCATATCTCCCGACTTCAATCCGGCCTCTTCCGCCGGAGAGCCGGGCATGGGCGCCATAATCACGATCTGATCTTCCTTTTTGCCTATATATGCGCCAATGCCCTGGTAAAGGCCGGTCAGATCGATCACAGTCGACTCAAATGACTGGGGTGAGAAATATTCGGTATAGGGATCGTCCACTGCTGCGACCATACCCCGTATGGCCCCCTGGGCCATCTTGACCGGGTCGAGCTTGGCTTTATCGACGTAGTTCTTTTGCAGCAGGTCCCAGGCCTGGCTGATGGCCAGGAACTCGGGCGGCAATCCCTGCATGATTTTCTTATCGGCTTCGCCCGGTATAAACTTGGTATCACAGGCCAGCATGGGCAGGCTGGTCACCAGCACAGCCAGTGCCAGCAGGACACACAGGACCGGTTTCTTTCTCATATGCATCTGATCAACTCCAGCAGTAGAAATATATTTTTGAGGTACACTAATTGTAATAGCTTATATTTTAGCGCATTTCCATTTATATCCAAGAATAGCCAAGCAGGCCTGTAAGCCGATTTCTGTGCCTTTCAGTATAGCACAGGACTAAAGTCATAAATGGGACGAGGTTAATATCTGATTACAAAGAAAGATAACTGGATTGACAAAAAGTAGTAGATGATTTATTGTAATTGTATAGATTTGTACATGATTGTGTATATAATTGTGTACGCTTTTTTGAAGGAGCGTCATTATGGTTACCACACCGTTTTCTGATGCGATTGTGAATCCTAGCGAACTTAGACGGAATCAGGCGCACTGGCTCGGCATGGCCGCAACCGAGCCAGTCACCATTGCATATGGCAGTCATAAGCTGACCATTCTGAACAGAGAGAGGATTGCCAATCTGTACAAGGGGAATTACTACCTGGAATTGGCCATGAAGATATGCGTCGATACAAGCGGAGCGGGCAAATACGAAACTCCGCCCTGGCTGAAACAACTGACCTCCCAGGAGAAAATCGAATTTATCAATGAGCTTGTCGAAGGCATTTCGGAAGCTATGCTGACGAACAAGTGGCATAAGGTGGACACCATATTGGAAGACTGGAAAGCCACCGCAGAAACCTTAGACAATCAGGAGGCAATGAGCGCCCTAACAGTAAAGGACCATTCTAAAACTAAATATTTCCCTCTTAGATAGATGACCCCATATCAAATCTTTTTCCGTAATCGTAACGTTGAGAGAGCCTGGCATTCTCTTGAAGAACAACTGCCGGACAAGATAGTTGAACTTAAGAGATTTCTGCAGGAGAATCCCAAGGATCGATTAAAATCTGCCGGTAAACTGAAGAAACTGAAGGGCAGACTCAAAGGATTCTTGCAGTACGATATAACAGAAAGTAACCGTGTATGGTACGAAGTGGATTCAAATGAGAAAGCAGTGTATGTCAGATATGTCGGAGCACACCCTTCCAGCTATCCCTAGCACAGAGGCCCATGCCGATCAGCACTAAAGACTCCTGAGCCTACTTGACAACTCTTATCTATTTTCGATTGACTTTACCCGCTATGAGCAGAGGCGGTAAACGACCCGGAGCAGGGGCGCCAAAAGGCAATTTAAATCGTATGGTTCATGGTCATCGTAGCAAGCTATCACGCTCGATCGTCACGATGCTAGGAGACACAGATCAAAGAAAAAAGCTTGCTGAATTTGTCGCAGCATAGAAAGAATAGCCAAGCAGGCCTGTAAGCCGATTTCTGTGCCTCCGTTTGCACGGAGCGGTGACCATCCATCTAGCCGACGTGTTGCCACGGCGATCATGCGACCAACCCGGGGTCAGCCCAGGCGTGCCATAGCCCCCTATTAGGTCTTGCTCCGGGTGGGGTTTGCACGGCCGGCCGGTC
>CAYVBI010000047.1:0-11422 GCA_964448985.1 uncultured Dehalococcoidales bacterium | reverse complement strand
CCCCGATTTGATCTGTTCCAGCGCCCTGATGCAGGCGGTCAGCTCCATGCGCTGGTTGGTGGTGTTCCGCTCTCCCCCATGTATCTCTTTTAAGCGGCTGCCCTGTTGCAGTATGGCACCCCAACCTCCGGTGTTGCAGTGGAACTGGTTGCCCGAGCAGGCGCCGTCGCAGTAGATTATAATTTTGTCAGTTTTCGGCATGCATCAATTATACGTTATTTTGAACCTGCTCGGACCTCACGCATTTCCTTGCCGATGCAATACAATCGATGTTAGAATTCACCTGATTTCATATTCATCGTATATAACATGATTCTAATAGGCGAAAACATCCACATTATCTCGAAGGCGGTCAGCGAGGCCGTCAGGAACAGGGACATTGCGCCCATACAGGCATTAGCAAGGGAGCAGGCCGGGGCCGGGGCCGATTATCTCGATCTGAATATGGGCCCGGCACGCAAAGAACCGGAAGAGGTGGCTTCATGGCTGGTGAACACGGTACAGGCGGTCGCCGACCTGCCGATATCCCTGGATACCATGAACCCTTTAGCCATGGAGGCAGGTTTGAAGTTGTGCCGGAAGCGGGCCCTCTTAAACTCGGCCTCGGGCAAGGCGGAGAGCAGGGAAAAGATGATGCCGCTGGCCATAAAGTATGGCACGCAGGTGGTTATCTCCGTCATTACTGATCAGGGATGCCCGCCCGATGTCGATTCCAGGGTCGAAAGCATCATGGAGACTGTGGCTTATGCCAACGGCCTGGGTATTAATAACGAGGATATCTGGGTGGATCCGATCATATTGCCGGTCAGCGCCGACCAGAAGCAGGTGCGTGAGGCGCTGGAATTTATCAGGATTTTGCCGGACCTGCTGCCGGGCGTGAAATCGGTGGTAGGCCTTTCAAATGTATCCAACGGCACACCGGCGCCGTTGCGCGGCATCCTGAATCGTACTTATATGGCGATGCTGGAAAGGAACGGCCTCTACGCTGCCATAGCGGATGTCCTCGACCAGGAGTTAATAGAGCTCAATAAAGGTGCATTGAATGATGTCCGCGTGCTTATTCACAGGGTGATGGATGGAGAGACGGTCGACGCTGAAACGCTGCCCGAGCAAGAAAAAAATTATGTAAAAACAGCCAGGATACTGATGGGGGATGCTCTTTATTCTCACGCCTGGCTGGAAACTTAGTCGAGGTAAGTCTTATGGAATATAAAGCGCCCCTGGAAAAGTACACGGGCAGGATCAGGGAGATCACTATAGGCAGGGGCGGAAAGAGCGTGACGGTCGGGGGCAGTAATATATTGCCCCTGCACCATTTCGAGGGTAATTCCGCCAACAGGCCCGTGATTGCCCTCGAGGTGGATGATAACGGCGCTGCCGGATGGGCCGGAGCAGCAGTGGAGCCTTTCAAGGACGTGGTCCATGACCCGGTGAAGTGGGGCGCACGGTGCCTGAAACTGGGCGCGGACCTGGTCTGTCTGCACCTGGAGGGCACTGACCGGAACGGAGCGAATAAAACTCCGTCGGAAGCCGCTGCGCTGGTCAAACGAATGGCGCAGGAATTGGATTCGCCGCTGATCGTGTACGGTTGCGGGGACGATAAGAAAGACGTTGAGGTACTGACGGCGGTTGCGGAGACCTGTAAAGGCGAGAACCTGTTGCTGGGGCCGGCCGTCAAGGAGAATTACGAGGCCGTATTGAAGGCAGTTGCCGACAACGGGCATTGCATAATAGCCCAGACTCCTATCGATATCAACCTTGAAAAAGAGCTTAACGTGAAATTGCTTAAACATCTCCCGCCCGAGAGAATAGTCATCGACCCGCTGAGCTCTGCGCTCGGCTACGGAATGGAGTACAGTTTCACAATCATGGAGCGGACCAGGCAGGTCGGCGTTGTTTACGGTGACACGGCCATGCAGATGCCTGTTATCGCCGACCTGGGCCGCGAATGCTGGAAGACCAACCAGGCCAGGTCCGACGGGGAACAGGGTATGCTCTGGGAGAGCATTACGGCCATGAGCCTGCTTCTGGCAGGTGCCGACATACTGGTGCTCAGACACCCTGATAACTGCCGGCTGCTGAAGGAAGCGATCGAGGGCAAAATATAGGAGGCTTTCGTGGCGAGAAACGAGAGGCAGAAACGGGAGGCGCGGGAGTTTATCAGGGCAGAAGATAACTGGGAGCCGCTGGGTCACACTCCGCTGCCGGGCATATTGGAATTAAGGGACTGGGACCGGAGGTTGCTTCGAACCTGGGAACCTTTCTATGTACCGGTCACGGACAAATGCAGCCTCTGCACGTATGGTGAATGCAACCTGTCGGACGCCGGCAGGGGCGCCTGCGGCATGGATGCCCGGACCATGCAGGCCCGGCTCACCCTAAAAGCTTGCTGTGCGGGACTGGCGGGCATACTGGCCGGGGCGCGGAGGATTATAGATTTCTTGGTGGATGTGAAGGGCCGTGATCTGCCTGTGTATCTGGGTGATAAAGTCGGCATAGAAGCCCCGCACATCAGGACGGTGCTGGGCTTGAAGCCGGTTGTGCTGGGTGACCTGGAGAGGACACTGTGTTACATTGAAGATCAGCTTACCCTGCTGCTGGCCTCCGGCAATACGGGATGCGAAGCGTCTATAGGAGATCTGGAATCGAAGGCAATGCATGCCTCCATGCTTGCACACGTTGCGATGGAGGCACAGGAGCTGGCCGCCAACTCGGGATTCGCATTTCCCTCTTCCAAAGCGGATACCGCGTTTGTCGATGTGGGATGGGCGGCGGTGGACAAACAAAAACCAATTATTCTTGTAGCGGGCAGCGATACCGTTATGGCCGTATGCCTGGTTGATTACCTCAGGCACAGCAACCTTGAGGGCAAGATAGAGGTCGCCGGCATCGGCCCGGTCGCCCACGACCTGGTGCGTTACAGTCCGACCGCGAAAATTGCGGGGACACTTTCTGGATTGCCCGTCTTTCTGCGCAGCGGCCACGCGGATGTCGTGATGTGCGGCGGGGGCAATTTACTTACTGATATCGCGGCTGAAACGCGGGCAACAGGGTCAGCCTTCATTGCAACCGATGCGGGAGCAGCTTACGGCCTGGAAGACCGGTCGACCGGTGATACCGAGGAGATATTGATTGCGCTGCAGCGGGAAAAGGCTTTACTGGTGTCCGACCCTGTAAAAGCCGCTGCCGTGGCTGTGGAATATGCGCTCAAGCTCTCGCCCTCACGTGGCAAAGCAACACTGCAGGATGAGGCAGTGCTTCATGAGTCCGGCAAAATGAGGGTAGGCCGCGGACCGGTTATGGATACCGAAATAAGAAAGGTCGGGGCGCCGCTGGTGCTGGGGACTATACCGGGGGTCATCGCCATCGTGGGGGGCTCGAACTACCCGGGCCCGAACGGCGATATAGCCGATATAGCCGAGGAATTTGCCAGGCGCAAATATATTGTCGCGCTGGCCGGGGACTCGGCCGTTGCAGCTGCCCTCAAAACCGACGCTGAGGGGAAGTCCATTTATGAAAGGTATCCGCCCGATTTTGATGCCGGCGGTGTGATCAATATAGGCTCCGGCGTCTCTGCCGCGCATATCAGCGGCGCGGCCATAAAAATAGCCAGTATCTTTGCCGCTCTGACGTTGAGGGCCAATTACGAAGTGGTGGCGGATTATATACTCAACCGGGTTGGCGCCTGCGGTCTGGCCTGGGGGGCCTGCGGGGAAGACGAGCTGGCCCTGGCCACGGGCTGTAACCGGCTGGGTATACCCGTCGTGGTCGGCCCACGCTGCATCAAGTACGGACGGCTCTATTTAAGTAAGGCAGGCGAGACGGACTGGAGCGTAATGGACGGACGAGAAAAGAGAGTTGTGGATACGGGGGAGCCTTCTCCCGAACATCTCATCAACCTGCTGGCCGATAAAGGTTCTGCCGTCGTAGCGCTGGCCAAGCTGTGCATGCGCAGGAACGATACACCGCAGGGCAGGGCCACCAAGCTGACACACTATATCGGCCTGCACAAACAGTATTTCGGGAAGCTGCCGGACGACGTTCAGCTATTTGTCAGGAAAGGCTCGGATATACCCATTTTCTTTAAGAAGGAGCTACAGGCGCATCTGAATGAAGCCGGCTGGAGTGAGAAACCCGTGCTCTCGTTGCCTACCCTGGTCGGCACTTATCCCTCGCAGGTTACGTTGGATGAAGTCGTGCATTGATACACACAGGCCATATTAGGATAAGCCAGGTTTGTGCGGATATAATATTAAGTCAGATGGCGTGAATGATTATTAAGAGAAGGTGGGAATTTAATGGCTGACGGAATATTCCCGGTCGATATCGGCCCCCAGTATGAGGGAGAAGTTATCCGCAAGGCCGATATGCGCGTTGAGCTGGGCGGGCCCAACGTGAAAACCAAGTTCGAGCTGGTCTCCATCAGGAAGTCTGAAGAGGTTACACATGAGAAGGTGGAGATAATCGGGCCGGACCTTTCCGAAATGGACGAGGGCAGCAGCCAGCCCATCGCCCTGCTGGTGGATGTGGCCGGCAGCCGCCTGGAGAGGGATATAGAACCTGTCCTGGAACGGCGTTTGCACCTTTACCTGAACTATATCGACGGCTTCTACCATATGAACCAGCGGCAGGACGTCTGGATGCGGCTCAATAAGGCTGCTTTTAATAAAGGACTGCGATCGCTCAAGACGCTGGGAGAGGTACTGATATTCCTTTACACATCGGAGATAGAAATTATCGAGAAGATACAGGTCACCTTCGTCACCGACCCGGACAGGATCGGGGAGATGCTGCCCGGAGCCGTTAGCGTGTACCGCACACGCGATGAGAAGATACGTGGCCTGCGTGAGGCGGACGTGCAGGAATTCTATAGTTGTGCCCTCTGCCAGAGTTTCGCGCCCACCCATATTTGCTGTATCACGCCGGAGCGTATCGCTAACTGCGGCGCCATCAACTGGTTCGATGGCAAGGCGGCCTATCAGATGGATCCCGAGGGACCGATACAGGCCGTGGCGAAGGGCGATATCATCGATCCGGTGCGCGGCGAATACAGCGGCGCCGACAAGCTGGCGCTGGACAAGTCCATGGGCACTTATGACAAGGTCTTTCTGCACAGCGCCTTCGGGTATCCCCACACATCCTGCGGCTGCTTCCAGGCGATATGCTTTTACATACCTGAAGTTGACGCATTCGGCATTGTTAACCGCGATTTCGAGGGCGATACGGTGGCCGGCGCGTCTTTCACCACCCTGGCCGGCGATACCAGCGGAGGACGGCAGGTGGAGGGCTTTCTGGGCATCGCCCTGGAGTACCTTCGCTCCCCCAGCTTCCTCAAGGCCGATGGCGGGTGGTACCGCATCGTCTGGATGCCGCGTGTGATACAGGAGATGTACCGGGACGCCTGCCCCATGGACCTGCAGGGAAAAATAGCCACGGAAAACGATGTTGCCGACATTAATGAGCTAGCTGCCTTCCTCGACCGCGCAGGCCATCCCTGGGTAAAAGGCGAGGTAAAATTACCCGAATAAAAGGAGAATACTTTGGCAATCAAAGGTACGGATATCGTGAAGCGCCTGCCCGAAGGCGGCAAAAAGAATTGCAAGGAGTGCGGCCTTCCCACCTGCTTCGCTTTCGCCATGAAGCTGGCGTCCGGCGGCATTGCACTCGATAAGTGTCCGTATCTTGCGCCGGAGGTCCAGAGCGAGCTCGAGGACGCGCTGGCGCCGCCCATTCGCCCCGTTACCATCGGCTCAGGAGCTGGCGCCTTCGTGATTGGCGACGAGACCGTCCTCTATCGACATGAGAAGACATTCGTTCACCAGCCGGGTATTGCCGTACTGGTGGCGGACGACGAGCCGGTCCAGGTTGTTGACAATAGGATTAGAAAACTGAAGGACCTGCAGTATGCCTGGGTGGGGAAGATCCTCAAAGCCGACCTGCTGGTCGTGCAATATAAATCGGGTGACCGGTCCAGATTTATCGAACTGGTAAAAAAGGTGCTTTCTTCGACCGATTGCCCGCTGATGCTGATCTGCGATGATGCGGATGTCCTTCTGGTTGCACATGAAATGTGTGCGGACAGGAAGCCGCTGCTCTATCCCGTTACAGTGCATAACCTGGATAAGGTGGTCAGCGCGGTCAAAGCCCGGCCCGCGCCCGTGGTCGTCAGGGCAGCCGGTGTTGAGTCGCTGGTGCACCTGACGGCGCGCCTCAGGGATGCAGGTATAGAGGACGTAGTGCTGGACCCGGGCTCGAAGGATCTGCAGTCTGCTTTGCGCGATCAAACGCTTATCCGCAGGGCGGCTCTCAAACAGGGCTTCAGGCTGCTGGGATATCCCACAGTTGCATTCCCCTGCTTTATGACCACAGATAAGAGGCAGGAGATGCTGCTGGCAGCCATGTTCATCCCCAAGTACGCGGGTATCATTGTGCTCTCGGATATCGATGAGCATTCACTGTTGCCGCTGCTGGTGCAGAGGATGAATATATATACCGATCCCCGCATGCCCATGTCCATGGAGGAGAAGGTTTATCCCATCAATGACCCCGATGCCGCTTCGCCCGTACTGGTCACGACCAACTGGGCGCTGACATATTTCATCGTGGCCTCGGAGATAGAGGCGAGCAAGGTACCCTCCTGGTTGTGCGTCAAGGAGACGGGAGGGCTGGGGGTGCTCACTGCCTGGGCGGCCGGCAAGTTCAGCGGCGACAGTATCGCTCCCTTCATCAGGAAGTGTGGCGTGGAAGGGATGGTCAATCACAGGCGGCTGGTCATACCCGGAAAGGTGGCCCGCATACGCAACGAGCTCACTGAGGCCCTGCCCGACTGGGAGATAATCGTGGGACCGGGCGATGCCAACGAGATACCCGCTTACCTGCCCGGGCTGGTCAAAAGCTGGAAAGGGTAATGTGTTCATCGATCCTCACTGCGCCCCGCCGGCATCCCCGCCACCTCATCGATATCCTCCAGGAAATACAGTCCAGGGATGGGTATCTTTCCGATCAGGTCATGCTGGAAGTCGCCAAATTTCTCGGCATGTCTTTATCTGCCGTCTGGGGCGTAGCCACCTTCTATAACCAGTTCCGCTTCACCCCTCCGGGCAGGAAGCCGGTCAGGGTCTGCATGGGCACGGCCTGCCACCTGGCGGGCGGTCAACTTGTGCTTGAGGCGATGGCCCGCGAGCTGAAGATAGAAGTTGGCGGGACAAGCGAAGACCGGGAGTTCAGCCTGGAAAGGGTCGCCTGCATCGGCTGCTGTGCGCTGGCGCCGGTGGCAACCATTGAGGGTAAGGTGTATCCGCGTATGACGCCGCCCGGGGTGGAGGAAGCGCTGGTGGAAATTAAGGCTGAATCTGCACGAGACGGATAATATAGGTCGGGAATGAAACACAACACAATCCGCTCTCTCTCTCAAGAGAAGGGACAAGCGCCGTATTCAGACAAAATCACCCATATCCTTGTGGGCACGGCTACCTGCGGCCGCGCGGCCGGCTCAATGGCCGTCCTTGAGGCTTTCAAACGCGAAATAGAAGGGCTGGAAGGGAAGGCGCGGACCTGGGAGGTCGGCTGCATGGGATTATGCTCCCGGGAGCCGCTGGTGATCATCATCAAGCCGGGCGATTTCTCTGTCTGTTATCATCAAGTCACTCCCCAGATGGTACCGCAGCTTGTTGAAGGATATGTCAGGGGCGAAGATCCCTGCCTGGAGTTGGCCCTCGGCACAGTGGCGGGAGGTGGAGATGAGGCGGTATATATCCCGGAGCTTGATCTGTTCAATTACCAGTCGAGAGTGCTGCTGCGTAACTGCGGCTACAACTCGCCGCTGGAAATCGATCACTATATTGCCTGCGGGGGGTACCTGGGCCTGGCAAAGGCGCTGGATCTGAAGCCGGCGCAGATTATTGAGGAGCTTGAAAAGGCGGGGCTGCGCGGCCTCGGCGGGGCAGGGTATCCCACGGCAGCTAAATGGGCGATGTGCGCGCAGGCCGGTGGAAATACCAGATACGTGATCTGCAATGCCGACGAGGGCGACCCCGGGGCTTTTATGGACCGTGTCCTCCTGGAGAGCGATCCGCACGCCGTGCTGGAGGGAATGATTATCGCCGGCTATGCCGTCGGAGCGAAAAAGGGATATATCTACATCAGGGAGGAGTATCCGCTGGCGATAGAGAGAATCAAGGTCGCGCTCAAAAAGGCCGGGACGAAAGGCCTTTTGGGTAGTCGCGTGCTGGGTTCGGATTTTAGCTTTACAGTCGAGATAATCAGGGGCGCAGGCGCTTTTGTCTCGGGCGAAGAGACGGCCATGATAGCAGCCATGGAGGGCGGCCGCTCCTGGCCGGAGCACCGGCCGCCCTATCCCGCGCAGGCCGGTCTTCGGGGCAAGCCCACGCTGGTGAACAATGTCAAAACGCTGGCCTATGTTCCCGTCATTCTGCAAAGGGGATGGCGGGTGTTCCGTGGCTCGGGTACCGGAGATAGCCCGGGCACGGCGCTCTTTGCGCTGGCGGGCAAGCTGGAGCACACAGGGCTGGCCGAGGTGCCCATGGGGACCTCGCTGCGCACGCTGGTTTACGACATCGGCGGCGGAACAAAACGCGGCAGGCAATTCAAGGCGGTGCAGATCGGAGGGCCATCGGGCGGTTGCCTTCCGGATGACCTGCTGGATACGCAGATAGACTTTGATTCGCTGAGGGAGGCGGGCGCCATCATGGGCTCCGGCGGCATCATCGTCATGGATGAGGACAACTGCATGGTGGATACCGCAAAATTTTTCGTGGATTTCAGCAGGCAGGAGTCGTGTGGAAAATGCACCTTTTGCCGCATCGGCACCTACCATATGCACTCGGTGCTGGAGGATATGACCCGCGGCAAGGGATCGCTTGAATCGATCGAGGCGCTGCATGTGCTGGCCGAAGATGTACGCGCAGGCTCGCTGTGCGGGTTGGGCAGGATGTCGCCCAACCCTGTGCTGACCACCCTGCGCTACTTCCGCAAGGAGTACGAAGCCCACGTGCTGGAACAACGCTGCCCGGCCCGCGTCTGCAAAGAGCTAACAGCCTACTATGTACTGCCGGAGAAATGTTATAAGGGCTGCGACCACTGCGTGCTGGCCTGTCCGGCCGAGGCTGTCTTCAGCGATGAAAAAGGCCTTAAAGTGGTAGACCAGGTCAAATGCACCAAGTGCGGCAGTTGTGAGCTGGTCTGCCCCTCGGAGTATAATGCTGTGATAAGGCTGTCGCCGGTCAGCCTAGTACCCGCAGACCGGCGTACCAGGCCGGATACAAAGGAGCCCTGAAGTATGACCGTAACAATCGCTGTAGCTGGAAAAGGCGGCGTGGGCAAGACCGCCATCTCGGCTGTACTGGTTGATTTCCTGTCCGATAAGGGTGCGGTACTGGCGGTTGACGCCGATCCCAGCACCAACCTTAACGATGCCCTGGGGGTGGATGTGACGGGAACTGTGGGAAGGACGCGCGAGAAGATGACCGACGAAATCAAGGGCGGCCGCCTGACCATGGCCGTATCCAAACAGGAGATTCTCGACGCGCGCATACATGAGTCACTGGTCGAGACCGACAGGTTCGACCTGCTGGCCATGGGGCGGCCGGAAGGGCCGGGCTGCTACTGCGCCGCCAACCACATGATCCGCTTCTCCATCGACAAGCTGGCTAAAAGTTATGACTACGTGGTCATGGACTGCGAGGCCGGCCTGGAGCACATCA
Source organism: uncultured Dehalococcoidales bacterium (assembly GCA_964448985.1). GTDB lineage: Bacteria > Chloroflexota > Dehalococcoidia > GIF9 > UBA5629 > CAIMUM01. The sequence continues at coordinate 1,700 of CAYVBI010000047.1, read as the reverse complement.
GCCGGCAGACGACGCAGGATATCGATTTCCTGCTGGCGGTGACCGACCCCACCATGCGCGGGCTCAATACCTGTATCCGCCTGCAGCAGCTCAGCAAAGAGATACGCACAAATATCAAAGGGGGCGTCCTGCTGGTAGTTAATCGCCTGCGTAACGGCCTTCCTCCTGAATTCAAGGAGGCCGTGGATAAATCGGGGCTGATGCTCTTCGCTACGATTCCGGAGGATCCCAATATCTCCGACCTGGACATTAAGGGGAAACCGCTTACGGCGCTGCCCCTTGATTCCAGCTTCCGCCGGGCGGTGCAGGAGATTCTCTTCCGGCTGAAGGTGCGGTAGCGCTTCGGATTCAACATATTGTGAGTAGACTATTGTTGTGTGATACTGTTTATAATCTTGCATAGCGTATAAACGGCATGGGAGATAAAAATGGCAGGCTGCTCAGCCTGGCGGACATAGAGGGCAAGACGAGCCCCCATCAGTTGCAGGTGAAAGGCGCACTGAAGATGCGCGCTGCGCCCCTTGAATATGTTACAGATGTTGAAGCCTCGGCCGCCTTCCTGGGTGGCAGGGTTGAGAAGCTTGGGATAGGGGAGGATTGGGCAGTGAGCAAGGAGATATTCCCTGGAGTATCGGTCTACCTTGTTTATAATAGGTCCGATAGCGAATTCCCCGCCAGACTGAGAGCACTTTACAGCGGTGATAAGATTAGGATGATCAAAGGTGATGAGCTGGCCACCATCACTGTGTCGCTGGCCAACCAGTTGCTACGTTATGTGAGAGAAGCCAATACCGGTGTGAAGCTACCGGACGTATGCTACAGGGTTTAGCCTCGCGGATAATCAAGCATGGATGACGAATTAAAAGCTTTTATAGATACGAAGTTTCAGTTGCCGCCCATCGAGGGAGCGGATAAAACATGCTCGCTTGAGGAGGCTATTCGAGGGCATGTTAAGCCCGGAATGTCCATCCATTTCGCAGGCAGGAGCGGGGCGCTTTTCTATCAGCTGGTGCGTGAGTTCTGGGGAAAAAAAGGGGATTTCACCATCATCAGTCCCTATGTGTCTGCCCTGCTGCTGGCGCTCATCCGCGGCGGGTTGATGAAGAAGGCTATCACCAGCTTTGCCGGCAACACCTATCCCACTCCCGGTCCCAATCCGCTGGTGCAGAAAGCCTACATCTCGGATGCAGTGGAATTTGAGAACTGGACTATGCTGACCATTACACAACGCCTGCTGGCGGGTGCCATGGGCTGGGACTTCATACCCACGCTCTCTCTCATAGGCAGCACCATGGCCGAGGAGAACAAGAGCGATTTCAGCGTTATCGATTCGCCTTTCGGCGGGGGGCAAACCGGCTTGCTCAAAGCATTGAGGCCGGACATAACCTTTGTACACGGCCTGGCGGCGGACCGCTCCGGCAACACCATACTGCCGTATCCATTGGGCGTAGACGCGTTCGGGGCCTGGGCAGCCAGAAAGGCAGTGATCGTGAGCGTGGAGCACGTTGTGCCCACAGATTATATACGCAGCCATGCTCACCTCGTCCGCATACCGGCCTATATGGTCAAAGCAGTGTGCGAGGTGCCCTACGGCGCCCATCCGGGGGGCCTGCCCAACTGCGGCATACCGCAATACGAGGGCTATTTTGACGATTACGAATTTGCCACACTCATACGGGATGCCTCCATGGACGAGACCC
>CAYVBI010000046.1:4833-11587 GCA_964448985.1 uncultured Dehalococcoidales bacterium | reverse complement strand
CTACTGCGCGAATATGGTCACAGACGTGGACGGCTCGCGCTTCATAACCTACAAAGCGGCCTGGACCGAGAGCGAGGGCCTGCCTTCAGATATGGAGGTCTCAATGGCCAAAGCGTGGACCAGCGAAGCCTTCAAGCGGGTGACTGTGCTGGCTCACCAGATATTCGGCGCCATAGGCTTCACCATGGACCATGACATGCACCTTTACTTCCGCAGGGCCAAGGCATCTGAAATAGTCTATGGCGATGCGGACTATCACCGGGAAAACGTGGCCGTGCAGCTGGGGCTGTAAAGGCCATATCAATGCGGCAATGGGCGGGCGGCCCGAGGGCCGCCCGCTATTATTATGCGCGCGGTCCGGTATACTCCGGCGGCGGCCTCTCGGATGTTCGATGTGTGAGTGTGAAGCTGGATTTTTGGCATTCCCATAGATTAGAATATAGCGTTTTGAAAGGATTGCTGAATTGTCAGAGAGTATAAAGCGGCCTGAGCTGGATTATATCTTTCACCCGGGGGCAACAGCGGTGGTCGGCACCGTCCCCGATGCGCTCAACAAGTTCAAGCTGGGCAACCAGTTCGTCAAGATGCTGCTTGAGTACGGGTATAAGGACCCGCTGTACGCGGTTGGTACGGGCGAGGGCGAGGTCTGCGGTCGCAAGGTCTATCAGAGTATCAGCGATATCCCCGGTAAAGTCGACTACGTGATCGCCGCCATTCAGAATAAGTATGTCCCACAGCTTGTGGAAGACTGCGGTAAAAAAGGCGTCAAGGTGATGCACTTCTTTACCTCCGGTTTCGGCGAGATCGAGGACAGCGTCGGGCTGGAGCTGCAATCGCAGATGCTGAGCGCCGCACGTAAGTACGGCATCCGCGTCATCGGGCCGAACTGCATGGGGATTTACTGCCCGGAAGCCGGGCTGGCCTTCGGCATGAATTTTTCCAAAGTACCCGGCAGAGTGGGATATCTGGCACAGAGCGGGGGTCAGTGCATCATCGGCATCCGGGAAGCCAACCGGCGCGGCATCGATTTCAGCAAGGTCGTCAGCTACGGGAACGCCTCCGACATCAACGAGTGCGACCTGATAGAGTATTTCACGGAAGATCCTGAGACGGATATCATCACCGCTTACATCGAGGGCACCAACCATGGCCCCCGGCTGCTCAGAGCTTTAAGGAAGGCCGCTGACAGCAAGCCGGTCATCGTGTTTAAATGCGCGGATACGGGAGGCGGCTCGCAGGCGGCCGTATCCCATACCAGCGCCATCGCCGGCTCCAGCCTGACCTGGGATGCGCTGTTGCGCCAGACCGGCGCCATCAGGGTATACAACGTTCATGAGATGTTCGACGTGGTCACTGTGCTTCAGCGCTGCCCGGAAATTACCGGATTGAACACGCTGGTTGTCGGGCATGGGGGCGGTTCATGCGTCCAGGCCTCTGACGATTGCTGCCGCGCCGGCCTCTCCATGCCCATGCTGCCCCTGATTTTCCGGCAGGCCCTGATGAAGATTTACAAGACCGATGCAGGCAACATCTTTAAGAATCCTCTCGACATAAATCCGTATTGGGGTATCGATAAGGCCAGGGCGGCCCTCAGCGCCGTGGCCGGTTGGGACGGGGTGGACCTGATATTACTGCACTCCACGCCGGAGCAGGACCCCTTCGTACCGCGCGATTTCCAATATAAAATACACACTGAGGCGCTGATCGGGTGGGCCAGCGTTTCGCCCAAACCCGTAGCGCTGGCCATGACCATCAATACAGTTCACGGTGACGACGGCCTGCCGGAGAAGGCATTCAAACAGGTGCTGGACGCCGGTTACGCCGTTTTTCCTTCCGTCGGGCGCGCGTCCACCGCAATCTTTCGGGCTTACAACTATTACCGGAATCGCAGGAACAGCAGGCGAGATTCCGCGTAATCCGGCCCGGCAGCGTTCACATAAACCTCCTCGTCCATTCATTATAAATTCACAATCCAGCTATACAATTACCTCATAAGTTAAAGCGCAAAGGAGGCGCATGATATGAATAGCTGGTTCAAGATAGGAATCCCCATTATAATTGCTGTTTTACTGATAACAGCTACGATAGGGATTACGCTGGCTGTAACAGGCGGCAATGCGGTCAAACAGGTGGGATCGCCAGTATACACCTCCGGGCAGGCTGCAGACACACAATATGCCCGCGGTCCGCTGTGCCCCAATTGCCCCGGTTTCGGGCAGGGGTCCGCAGGGGCTGACGCAGACGACACTGCGGGCGCCTATATCCCCGGCGGAGCTAAATGCCCCAACTGCCCGGGATACGGACAGGGCAGTGTTACCGCGCCCGGCCAGACGGGTACCGGTACAAGCACCTACAGGGGTGGATGCTGCTTCCGGTAAAGAAGATTTAATGATATCCCCTGATGTATAACCATCCTCCTGCTAAAGGGACGAAGCATCGACCTCTTCGTCCCTTTATATTATGTGTGATAAAATCAGCCTGAGGGGTTATTAAAAATGGCGCGCAGAAAGATACTGGTTGTGGATGACGAGTCCAAGGTATGCGATCTTGTCAGGGCCTATCTTGAGAAGGACGGCTTCGAGGTCATACTGTCGGGCAACGGCAAAGACGCGGTGGAAAAGGCCCGTATGCTTAAGCCCGACCTGATAGTGCTGGACCTTAACCTGCCGGGCATGGACGGCATCGAGGTTTTCCGCACGGTCAGGGCATTCTCAGACATACCGGTTATCATGCTTACGGCGCGGGACGACGAAGTGGACAAGATCGTGGGATTGCAGATCGGCGCCGACGATTACGTCACCAAGCCTTTCAGCCCGCGCGAGCTGTCCGCCAGGGTAGCGGCGGTGCTGCGCAGGTATACCGATGGGGCCAGGCCAGCCGGCAGGCTTGTCAGCGGGGATTTACTGGTGGATTTCGAAAGGCACGAGGTCAGGTATAAAAACGAGGCCGTCGGCCTTACCGCCGCCGAGTTTAAACTTATTGCGGTCATGGCCAGGAACCCCGGCCGCGTCTTTACACGCCTCCAGCTTATGGATTCGGCCTTCGGTGAAACCTATGAAGGTTACGACAGGACCATCGATGCGCATATCAAGAATATGCGGCAGAAGCTGAGTAAAATAGGCGGCGACGCCGATAATCCCGTGATAACGGTGAGAGGGGTCGGTTATAAATTGGAGCAGCCTCATGAATAACCTGTCTGTGAAGCTGAGCCTGCTTTTTGCCGGCCTGGCTTTGTTGAGTATCGGTGCGCTGGCCGTCTGGGTTAACCAGACGGTGAATACGAATTTCACCAATTATTGCCAGCAGCACGATGAAGTCTGCACGTGCCCTCATCCTGATACGGGTGTGATGGGATTGGGCCAGGCCGAGCAGGACTTCCTGCAGGATTCGCAGCGCTCTCTGGGCATAGCGGCTTTTGTGGCGATTGCAATAGCCGTGGCTCTCGGCATCATAGTCAGCATTTTGGTGACCAGGCCCATGAGAGAGCTGGCGGCCTCTGCCAGCAGGGTGGCCTCCGGCGACCTGTCCCAGCGCGTGAAACACAGAAGCGATGACGAAGTGGGAGAAGTATCCGCCGCCTTCAATACCATGGCCGAGCAGCTCGAGATGAAGGAAAAGAGCCGTAAGCAACTGCTGGCGGATGTAGCGCATGAGCTGCGCAATCCGCTCAGCATAGTCCAGGGCAACCTCGAAGCCTGGCTGGACGGCGTTATCGCGCCCACGCCGGAGCAGATAGCCCCGGTTTACGACGAAACTGTGCTGCTCAACCGCCTGATCACCGACCTTCGCGAGCTATCGCTGGCCGAAGCTGGTCAGTTAAAGCTGTACCCCGAGGAGACGGACCTGGCAGGGCTGATCAATTCCGAGGTCGCCGTTTTTCAGGCGCGTTGCCAGGAAAAGGACATTTCGCTGTATGCCGATGCGGCGGAGGACCTGCCGCGCGTTAATATCGACGCCGGACGAATCAGACAGGTGCTGCACAACCTGCTGGAGAACGCGCTGCGCTTCAGCGTGCCCGGCGGCAGCATCGGGGTCAGGGCTGTGATGGGGAAGGAGAATGGTGTGGTAGTCTCCGTGTCAGATACGGGTAGCGGCATCGATCCGGACGACCTGGCCAAAGTATTCGACCATTTCTACAAGGCCGACAGAGCGCGGCAGCGCGGCTACGGCGGGGCGGGGATAGGCCTGGCGCTGGTGCGCAAATACGTCGAATTGCACGGCGGAAAGATCTGGGCGGAGAGCGAGCCTGGCAGGGGCAGCACCTTCAGCTTTACGCTGCCGACATCCTAATAGTCTTCAGTGCGCCGCTTTTTCAAGAGTGCCGGTCAGCGAAGCAGTATGTTCCTTTAAATGACGCACGTAGTCTTTCATCAGGTCCAGCAGAGTAATTTTACCTTTGTCGCTGTCCCAGCAGTTATGCAGCTTTGCAGGATCAGCCATCCTGATAATGTTCCCGATTAAAACGTTGTACAGCATCCACAGTGTAATAAGGTCGCTGTACCTCATCTCGTTGAAATGCTCGATCGACACCCATCTGGTATTGTCCTTCCCGTAGCCGGGGAAAACCAGCTGCTCCTCTATCTGCAGCCTTACGAAACGCTGTTGATTATTGGAGGCGGAGTCTATCAGGTGGCCGATTATCTCCTTCGGCGACCATTCGCCTTCCTTCGTCCGCCTTGAAGCGGATTCATCGTCGATATCGCGGTACCTGGTATAAAAGGCGCTTACCACGGCGCCAAGTTCATCGGCCAGTAAAATAGTATCCATTCTTTTCCTGATGATAAGCTATTTGTCTTTCGGCAGCCCGGGGAAGAACCTGGGCGCCCTCTGTTTGTACTCAAGGTAGGCCTGTCCGAATTTAAGCTCCATCTCCTTCTCCTCGACTTTGGTGACCTGGAAGTAGAAGAAGAGGACCAGCAGCGGCGAGAAGATAAATGTCAGTGATATAGATCCTGTCAGGACACCCACGCCGAAGAATACCAGGAAGATGCCCATCAGCATGGGATTGCGGCTGTATGCGTAGAGTCCCGTGATGATGAGCTTCTGAGGGGGATTGATGGGGACGGGCGTGCCCCCGGCCCTGAAAAACTGTATATAGGTCCAGCTTATCATGGCTGCGCCCGGCACGAGCAGTATCAGCCCCAGTATGAGGTTCCAGGGTTGATAAACGACCGGGGTCAGGTTGAGCCATCTGTCTGTGAAGTATGCGCCGACGAAGAAGAGAGCCAGGAAGCAGCCGAAGAGAAATGCCACCAGCGCGGTGTAAAGCCACCGCCTCCTGTTTTGTCCGGAGGTGGCCATGCGGAAGATGGCGTCTGCCAGGCGATTAAAAATGCCCATGCTGCTCAGCAGCGATTATACAACGGCAGGGATACAAATGAAACAGGGGGCCTCACGGCCCCCTGTCCTGTTTAAGGAGGTTTGGATTGTGGGGATCGACATATTAAGGATACGGGTGTCTGCCGTGCAGGGCGCCTATGGTCCATTTCTGCCACTGAGTGCGCAGGTCGCCCGGCTCTATCATGGAGGTATGGTTCCCGCATGAGATCATGACCTGCTTGGGCTCGCTGGCCATGGCGTATGAGTAAAGGAACCTGTTGTACGGGGAAGTCTGGTCGCCCAGGCAGAAGACGAAGAGCTTTGCGCAGTCTTCCAGGCCGGACAGCGCCTCCGAGGGCTTGGTCCTGATCCAGAATTCCAGAAATCTCCTCCAGTCCACGCGCATCTTGATTTTGTTGATCACGTTAAAATATTGGAATATCGACCTGGCTATCAGGCGCAGCAAGGGATGGACGAAATGGTCGGGGTTCCTGACTACTTTGTTCTTGATTTCACCCGGACAGGCCAGCGCTACCAGCACCCTGGCCTTTTTAAGCTTGCCCGCTGCCAGGATGGCCGAGAAGGCGCCCATGCTGTGTCCTATCAGGCCCATGCTCTTGCGGTCGACCTCCGGCCGGCTGTGCAGGAAATCCCAGGCGTCTATAACATCGTTCACGATGCTGCCGTCGAGAGTCCCTCCGCTGGAGCCGTGGCCGCGGAAATCGAAGGTCAGTGTAACAATGCCCTCTGCGGCCAGGGTCTTTGCGCTGTTTTCGAAGGCTATCTGATCGCCACCATAGCCGTGGCACATCACCGCGCCGGGCAGGCGGCGGCCTTTGCCTGCGCCGGACGGCATGAAAAGCGTCCCATGCAATTCCACGCCGTTGCTGCCGAAGGTTACCGACCGCTCCGACACGGTGTGTTTTTCAGGTTCGCTTATAGCTGTTTTCAAGTGTATCACGTAATAATCTCCTTTCTATACGTGAAGTATACATGCGACGAGGAAGGATGCCATCGGAGGTTGGGACGGTTTTGAAGTGATATAAAATTGCCGGGGGTCGTACTTATATACTATGCGGGTATCATACTTTCGGGCGATGGCAGCCGGGCGGATTTAAACGCAAACAAAAAGGCCGCCGTTTAATCAACGGCGGCCTTTGAGCGTGTGTGCGTTAATTCAGGTTATATCCAATTCAGGAAGCACATGAAAACTATGATTGAGACGATATCGACCGCGGCGATCACGCCGACGGTTGTCAGTTTGCTCTTCATGGTCTTCATGTCCAGCACCCAGTAGCTGACCAGGAAGAAGGGCAGGTAGCCGATCAGCCAGATCAGCCAGGGGGCGCCCAGGTTCCACCAGCTGTATTCCCAGGTCAACGCGCCCACCCAGTTGAGCAGGCACTCTATGCCCACAGCCAGGATCGCGCCGACC
>CAYVBI010000046.1:0-4823 GCA_964448985.1 uncultured Dehalococcoidales bacterium | reverse complement strand
TATCTTCAGGTTCTTGTCTGAAGGGAGCATCTTGCACATGACGATGCCCATGATAGAGAACATGAACGTGATCTCGATGTTGAGGCCGATCAGCAGCACCAGCGCGCTGCCGTTACCCGGTGTGCCCCAGACCGGTGCGAAGCCGTTGAAATGAAAGACCAGTCCGTTCCAGATCTCGTTGAACCAGTCCATCAGCCAGAAGGCCAGCCCGGCCAGTATCAGGCTCCAGTTCTTCTTTTCGACCTCGTTGGCGTAGACGTACATCACGAGCAGCAGTAAGGGGATGACATACCACTGGAAGTGGCTGCCGTCCCGCAGTAATGCCAGTGCTTGTTGCGCCGATTCTGCCATAATGTTCCTCCTCCTATGCGTTTTTTATTGGATTTCTAATATCAATAATCTATTATCCGGTTATTTCTTGGATTCACCCAGCCCGATCCGGTTGAATACGTTAAATCTTTTTAGCAGCATATCGATGGCGACCAGCAGGCACTTTAAAACAAAGACATGCAGGAAACCCCAGTAAGGATTCCAGCCTCCCCCGTGGGCCCATTTGCCCGACAGGATGGATGTGGCGATGAAAAACGCTTCCGTGCCGGCTGTTGCTATGATGAAACACAGCAGCACGATTTTGTTATTGTAGACAGTACGATAAAGATATAGCAGGCCGATACCCAGGACAAACGACCATCCCAGGAAAATCCAGGGAACTTCGGGGACCGCGGAAGAAGTCGGATTATACCAGATGCCGAGGACGCACACCCCGTACCATTCAATCAGGAAGGTTGGCCAGGACCAGATAAATGAAGACAGGGCCGCGCTATAAAAATATTTCTTGTTTTTGGTCCTCCACCACAGAATAAGGGCTATAATTGTCCCGACGATCGTTGAGAAGAGCCACACCTGTGTAAGCGCCATAAAAAACCTCCTCCAATTATATCGAGCTATGATCAGCTACAGATACCGGCTTCACCTGCCGAGTCCGATCCTGCTTACGTCTGAACATTATACACTTACGACTAATGCCGCGCAATACGACTAAGCAGCGTTTTTCCTCTACGGGCGGAGCCGGTCTGACCTGTCTGTGTTCTTCCTGGACACTACGCTGAGAATCCCAGGCGTTTCCTCATATCGATGATCAGCTTCTCCAGGTCTACAGGCGCAGCCGGCTGGCTCCTGGCTGCCAGGACCTTTGCCGTGGTTTTCTGCACCGCCAGCGCCCTGGGGTTGACGCCCTGCTGCTTGGCTTCGCTGAGGATGCTTGAGGATAGCGGGCCGATTGAGTCGCGCAGGATCCTGAACAGGTCATCCGAGGTGCCGCCCAGGACGTCAACCACGCCCAGGATCACGCCTCCGGCATTGGAGATGAAATCCGGCACCGCCAGTATGCCCTTTTTAAAGATAATGGCCTCGGCCTCGTCCGTCATCGGTATGTTGGCGATGCTGGATATGACCCTGGCCTTGACGTTGCCTGCGTTCTTTTTAGTTATCACGTACGGCCGCGCGCCGGGTATGAGTATATCCACAGGCAGGCTGTAGATCTCCTGGCTCCTGATGCGCCTGGCCTTTTTATATTCGATGACTGCCTTGTCGCCCGCCGTCTTTCGCGCTTCCAGCAGGGCTTTAACATCCAGGCCATCCTTGTTATAGATACCGCCGTCAATGGTTGAGATCGCCACCACGCTGGCGCCGGACTCGCTGATGTAGCGGGCCACGCCGCCGCCCACCTTGCCGAAACCTTCGATGGCCACTTTCGCGTTCTTGATGTTGACCCCGGCGAACTGGCAGGCCGAGAGGGCGGCTACCGCCACCCCGTAACCTGTGGCGTGGTCCTCCAGTGGCTCGCCTTCGATCATCTGGGATGAAAGGCCGGTGAATTTCTTGGGCACGCCTGCCCCTTCGAAGAAGGTCGCGACGTCGTCGTTGTCGGTGCCCATGTCGGCGGCCAGCGTAACGCCTGCGCCCAGCAAGGTCTTTACGGCCTTGCCGAAGGACAGCATCAGCTCCCTGCGTTGCGGGCCGCGGATCCCGGGTTCGGCCCATATGCCCGCCTTGGCGCCACCTATGGGGAAGTCCAGGATGGCGAACTTATGTGTCATGGCGCGCGCAAGTTGAAATATCTCCTCGGTGGTTATATCGGGCAGCATGCGGGTGCCCCCCGCCGCGCCGCCGATGGATACCGTATCGACGACCACGACACCCCTCAGTTCGGTTGCAGGGTCGTAAACATGCAGTACTTTCTCGGGTCCGAGCTGGTCGATTGTTGTAACCCACGCTGGCATATTAGCCACCTCCTTTTGATAGTCTGGCCTTTTTTACCACAAATCATATGAGAATGCAACAGGGGATACAGCGTTTATTTCAGCGTCAAGGCGGTCAGCGGATGGCTTTAAGCGCCTTTTTGGCCTCGATGGGGATATTGAGGGTAAAAGTGATATCCTCCATGGAGGCGATGACCGGCTTCAGGGCGTCCCTGTACCGGCTGGTCACAAGGTCGTGCAGGACGTGATGCGCTCCTTCCCTGACCTCCTCCGAATCCGGGTTGTCGACGATGGCCTGCAGGATCGGCCGGACCGATTTGTCCCCTATCCCTATCAGGGCCTCCGCGGCCAGCCAGCGCACATCGAAGAGCTTGTCCCTCAGCGCCATTACCAGCGCGTCTATGGATTTGGGGTCGCTGATCTGCCCCAGCGCCTTGGCCGATTCCCATCTCACGGTCTGGTTGTGATCCTTCAGAGCGCTCACCAGCGAGGGCACTGCAGGCCTGCCTATATCGACCAGGGCCGCCCTGGCCTTGCTCCTCTTGATCCCGTCTTTGCTGCCCAGAAGGCTTACCAGGGAGTCGATATCGCCTGTATCGATGGAATCGTCCCTGCCGGTTGATCTGGTGGGCTTGTCTTTACTCATATCACGCTCCTGACGCTATATTTTACTGGCAGTACGGGGACCCGTATCTGATGTGTCGAGTATAGTATACGCCGTTACTATCCTGTCAAGTGTTTGTCCGTATCTCAGCATAGTGTGATCAACCGGCGATGTCCGATGGTGATCTCCCGGTCGCCGTTTGAAATGGGAAATCGCGGATAAGTATAATTACGGATATCAGCCGGGCGTGCTTGCGGCCTATACTGTAGCTCTTGAAATCTACCTGTGGAGGAGAATCAAAGATGATAAAGATTATCTGTGACAGCACCGGAGACATCCCCGAGGAAATGCGAAAACAGTACGATATCACGATTGTACCGCTTAACGTGCTATTCGGTACCGATAGCTATCAGGACGGTGTGAACCTGACGGGAGCTCAGTTCTACAAGATGCTGGTGGAAGGCAAAGTGCATCCCACCACATCCCAGCCCGCTCCCGGCGCATTTGCCGAGGCATATGAGAAGCTGGCCAAACAAACGGATGAAATACTGGTGCTGACCTTATCCGGCGGCATCAGCGGCACTTATGAGAGCGCCGTGCAGGCCAAAAAGCTGGTGGACAGCAAATTAAAAATTGAGATCATCGACACCAGGTGGACCTGTGCGGGATTGCTGCTTCCCACACTCAAGGCAGCCAGGGCGGTCGAGAAAGGCATGAAGATGGCGGAGATCACCGCGATGATACAGGATATCCTGCCGAAGATCCGCGTCTACATGATTTTCGACACGCTGGAGTACCTGAGGAAAGGCGGCCGCATCGGCCTGGCCAAGGCCCTGCTGGGAGGAATGCTCAAGCTGAACCCTGTGTTGACGCTCAGGGATGGCGTGATCCACCCGGTTACCCAGGCGCGTGGCCGTGCCAAGGCCGTAGATATACTGGTTGACCTGATTAAAAAGACCGGTAACCCTGAGGAAATAGTAGTAGAGGATGCCACCACGCCTGATGAGCTTGAAGACCTGACCAAACGTATAAGCTCTGCCATCCCCAATGCTAAAATAATCCGCACCAAGGTTGGCCCCACTATCGGTGTCCACGCTGGTCCGAGGATTATGGTCGCCGGCGCCATCAGCACGACTTAGGCTTTCGCTGGCAGCGCGGGCATAGGTATGTGCCCCTCTGGCCGACCACGATCCTGGTCACCATTGTAGCGCAGCGCGGGCAGGGACGTCCCCCGCGGTGCGCCACGGCGAATTCCTCGTGCGCCCGCCCCGCTGCCCCATCGGGGCGGCGGTAATTACGGATGCTCGCGCCCTGGTTTTCCACGGCCTTTTTCAGCACCGATCTGATTGACCTGTGCAGGGTTGCGATTTCCTGTTGATCGAGTGAGTCGGCGGGCCGCAGCGGGTGTATCCCGGCGGCGAAGAGAGCCTCATCGGCATACATGTTGCCGATGCCCGCGATGCGTTCCTGGTTCAGCAGCGCCGTCTTCACGGGCGTCGAGCGGGTCCCCAGGTATCCGGCCAGCGCTGAACGTGTGAACTCGCTGCTCAGCGGCTCGATACCCAGCTTACCCACTATCTTTTCCGGATCTTTGGCCAGACAGAAAGTGCCGAACCTTCTCACATCGGTGTAAACCAGCCTTGATAGGTCGTCCAGGATGAACTCCAGGCGCGAGAAAGGTTCGGGCCCGCTGGGGTTCCAGAGCAGGGCACCGGTCATGCGCAGGTGGACGATCAGGTTCTCTCTGTGCGCTAAGCCGAATATGATGTACTTTCCACGCCGCGACAGACTATTTATTTTTCGCCCCATCAGCCGTTCGCAGAACTCGTCCACCCTGATCTGCTGTATCGGCCTGGTATCCCTGATGACGATGCCTGTAATAGTCTGTCCAACGACGCAGGGCCTCAGGCTGTTGACGATGGTCTCGACTTCCGGCAGCTCGGGCATCAGGTCATCTC
>CAYVBI010000045.1:0-11636 GCA_964448985.1 uncultured Dehalococcoidales bacterium | reverse complement strand
ATTTGTTTCGACCCGCAGATCATCGGCAAATGGCTGGCGGACGTCAGGGCAAACGATATAACACTACCTGTATACATCGGCATTCCCGGTATATTGAAGCGATCGAAGCTGCTGGAGATATCACTTAAGGTTGGTGTGGGTGATTCCACACGGTTTTTAAAAAATCACCTGGGTATGGTGGCCAGACTATTACAAAATGATATGTATAACCCGGATAGTCTGGTAAAAAAAATCACAGGATTAACCAGAGGCAAGGTTGTAGCCGGATTCCATATATATACGTTCAACCAGTGTCTCTCCACCAAACACTGGCGGGAGAAAGCCTTAAAGCGCTACAAGAATTAATATTTTTTATCGTGGATTTACACACTGGTATCCATTCAATAGCGATAAACTATGACCGACTCCAATACTACTCCATCTTCACACGTGTTATCGCGGCTTGAACTTCGCGGGTATTTAGCGCCTATCACCTTTACAGTCAAAGCTATCCAACTTCAGTGATCCAATCCATTGTGGCTCAGTTTGCCCAGTAATGTCTGTAAATGATTACTTATATGGTGTTATAATTATTAATAGATTATTTACAATATCGTGGTAGGGGGTAAATAGTGATGGTTAGGTTATCCCAAATTATTGTAACTATGGTTGTCTTGCTGATTATGGTCGCCGTCATGGTATCCTGCGCTCCTGCTTCACCCTCTCCCGCAGTATCGGTCGGCAATGTCAAAGCTCTTAACGCTGAAATGGAGAAAAGCGGGTGCACCTTGAAACTGGCGCCGTTTGTACATGTGGACTTGATTCAATTATACCAGGTTGGCAGGCTGGCTAACGCAGGTGGCAACAACGCGGATGCGCCCTACCGGGCTGTGTTTGGCGCTATTCCGGATGATATTGCAATCAAAGATGTGGATCAGATTGCCGGCGCCCAGGCAAAGGTAGATAACTGGTTATACAGCACACAGGGGCTGATACAGGGCTGGCAGATAAATCCGAATGAAGCACTTGTTATCGTCACTAAAACCCCTCCGGAATGCGTCTATTTCAGCTATTGCGGTTTTATCTTCTATAAGTATTACGAGAAGGAAAAACAGCAAAAATGGGTCTGGACAAGCTTTAACGATCCTCTGAATATCTCAACCATTAAAAGTTCAGGTACACCAAATGGAGCAAAGGGGGATCCATTTGGTAAGGATACCATCATCATCATGACAGCTGATAAAAATACCGACCGGCTTATCCGCAATGCGGCGGTATCAGCAGGTTACTCGGAAGACATCATCAACACCTATGTTATCCCGAGTTCGATGGTAAAACTGGGCATCGGTGATGAATACGATACCCTGGTATTTGGTCAGCGCATGGCGCTTTTTACGGATGAGGAAGCAGGACAGAAATATGTGAATGCGGTAACTGCAGCCATAAGGGTGATACCTGGTACACAGGAGAAACTCGATCCGTTTCCCATGCCGGAATTGCGGGTCAGGGGCACGGGTGTAACCGAGTGGGATTTGCAGCCTGCGCTCGAGGATCTGCGGACGGCCATATTAAGGAAGTACAGCAACCTGGCGGCGGAAGAGTTGGGAACCCGTGTCTGGCTTACCGAGTCTTACGATGCAGTCCAAACGGAGACGTATGTGGCGGGAGAAAGCCGCGACACTATTTACCTGCGCAGTGATACATTGACATTGGGTGATACCCCCGACGAGTTTGTGATCGCCTACGGTATTAATCATGCCGCCGCCGGTAAAGCCACGTACGCGAACTGCAACTTCTATGGTGAAAAAGGCTGGAACGGCGTAGCCGGCATTTACAGCACCGAGTACGTCGGTAGTGCCGAGCCATATTTACCGGATAATCCGCTGGCTAAATATCTGTACGTGTGCAAATTTGTTCGTAACTGCAACTCCGAAAAGAGCTGTGTGACAGTGCCGACCGGCCCCGGCGCCTTTGGGGTTGGACTTGATGAAGCTGCCTTTATCGGGTTCAGGGCATATTTGGAACCATCTACCAAGGTGGGACCTATCAACACGGAACTTGTTTACGACGAGGTTATTAAATTCAAGGCTCGATAACAGCGGTGGCTTAGCTGAAATCAAGAGCCTGTAATATAGCAGAACAAAGCTGAGTTGCTCACATAAGCATCAATCCAGTCTAAATGTTGAACCGGAATATCAGTCGCCGCTTTTATGGTCTGCGCCGATGCTGACGTCGCCATCGCTGAATAATTTGAATTGATTGCGGCCGTGACCTTTAGAGTAATACATGGCGGCATCTGATTTCTTAATCAGCGTTTCCATCTCCAGCCCATCATCAGGGTAGATAGCGATACCGATGCTGGTGGATAAATCCACACGATGGCCTTCTATTACGAACGGATCTCTAAAAGAATCCAGTATCTTTTGAGCTATGGCAGTGGCGTCTTTCATCTCGTTTGTCTCCTGCATCACCAGTACGAACTCATCTCCGCCAACACGGGCTATTGTGTCACTGGCGCGTATTATGTCGGTGAGGCGCGCACTCATTATCTTCAGCACCTGGTCGCCGGCCGTATGCCCGAGGGTATCATTGATTATTTTAAATTTATCCAGGTCCAGCGACATCACGGCGAGCCTGTCTTTGTTACGCTGGGCCAGGGCTGCCGCCATGCAGAAGCGGTCCGCCAGCAATACCCTGTTGGGCAACCCTGTCAGGTAGTCGTGGGTTGCCATTTCTTTTAGGTTTTTTTCCATCTGCTTGCGTTCCATGATATTACGTGAAACGCCCTGCAATCCCGTTAATGTGCCCTTCTCATCTCTGATGCTGGTTATGGCGTTCTCGAACCACAGAGTAGACCCGTCTTTGTGATAGTATTCTGATTCGATGATGATAACTCTGTTGCGATCGGCCTGTCCTGACTGCTCGTACTCAAGTTCCTGCACCAGCGTTTCCTGGGCCAGGGCTAAAGATTCAGGAGTCAGTTGCTGGGTGACATCCTGCTTCATCCGTTCTTCCGGCGTAAATCCGAGCGCCGACTCAACCGACGGGCTTACATAGGTTGTGTGCAAATTCAGGTCCATGGTCCAGAGAATATCATGGGTATTGTCGGCCAGAAAGCGGAATTTCAACTCGCTCTGCCGCAGCGCTTCCTTGCTCTGCATGCTCTCGGTGATGTCGATAAAACTTTCCAGATAACAGGGCAGTCCTTTGATAATCAGGGGAGATACGGTTTTAAAAACGTTTCTTTGCTGCCCGTCCGCACAGATAATTTTATATTCAACATTTTCAATAGTCTGCCCGAGGTCTTTAACCGGGCACTTACCCGCCTCAGCTGGACAGACAAACGAGTGGCAGATCTTTCCTATTATTGACTCTCTGGCCCGGCCGATCATATCTGTCGCCGTTTTATTAATTTCAAGTATGGCCTGTGTATCACTGTCAATGAGCAGGATGCCCGTTCCCACAATATTAAACATTGCCGCGAGTGCAGCCTCGCTATCATGCAGTTCTTTCTCAGCTCGTTTAAGCATCTTTTTCTTGCCCGTTGCCATACCGTTCTCCGATAACATATGTTTTAACAATTTTTTTGTTATTTCATTGTACAGCTTATAATTGTATCAATCTATACCCGATTAGTTGATAATGAACGGCACAGACTTCCTTTCAGTTTTCCTTATAGCCATAGGGCTGTCTGCAGACTGCTTTGCTGTGGCTCTCAGCGCCAGTATCACCGCTAAAAATCCTTCCAGACTACAGGTCCTGCGTGTGGCTGCTATGTTTGGGCTTTTTCAGGCGCTCATGCCCGTCTTGGGATGGCTGGCGGGGCAGACCATCGTAGGGTTCATCGCCAGCTACGACCATTTTGTGGCGTTTGCTCTGCTTGCGATCGTTGGCGGCAGGATGATCTGGGAGTCGTTCCGTCCTGAAAAGGAACACGATAAACAGACCGATGTCACCAGGGGTTGGATGCTGCTTACACTGGCGGTGGCAACGAGCATCGATGCCCTGGCTGTGGGATTGTCGTTAGCCTTTATCGAGGTGCACATCGCCGTAGCCAGCATTATCATCGGGGTTGTTGCTTTCATAGCTACAGTTATAGGTTTCCTTCTGGGCAAAAGAGCCGGAGCTCTAATTGGCAGATGGGCTGAAGCTATCGGCGGCATTGTCCTTATCGGCATTGGCCTCAGGATATTAATAAGCCACCTCCTGGGTTATGCTTAGGACTTTTACGACCTGCTGTGTATATATTTACTTTGCCGTGACCATTTCGGGAAGGCGGCGGGTAAGTATATCGGCGGCCTCTTCCACCATCTCCTCCAGAACCTGCCTGGCGGGTTTGATTTCCTTGATCAGGCCCGATACTTGCCCGGCTAGGCCGCCCACGTAATCGTCCTTCTGGCCCTGGACAAAACTTGCCAGCAGGGCTGAAGATATCATGGCCTGGATGGGGAAAGGAAGCGGCTCCAGCCCGGAGCTGTCCCACAGGTCATGGTATTTGTTATAGCTCGCCCGGAGGGTCTTGCCAGTATATGCCTTGCTCACGCGGGTATCTTCATCGGTGGAGTCCAGGATATGCTTTTTGTTGACCGGGTGGGCTCCTCCTTCGGCCGTGGCCAGGAAGCGGGTCCCTACCCATACCCCGACGCATCCCATCGCCAGGGCTGAGGCCAGTCCTCGGCCATCGCCGATGCCCCCGGCAGCCAAAACCGGCACCGGCGCGGCGGCATCTATGGCCTGAGGCAGCAGAGCCATTGTTCCAATGCGCCCCGTGTGTCCTCCTCCTTCATGTCCCTGGGCGACAAGCAGGTCGATGCCGGATTGGGCCATTCGGCGGGCATTCTTGGCGTTTCCGGTGATAGCGAGGACCAACATTCCCGCCGCGTGGGCCTGGGGCACCATGAAACCGGGATTTCCGAGTCCGGCACAGAATAGCGGTACTCTTTCTTCGATGCACACCTGTATAGCCTCTTGGGGGCGGAGGGTGGTCGTGTCCATTTTCACCATGATCTCTACATCGGGAACCTGAAGCTCGTCTTTCACTTTTTTGACCCAGTCCTGGTAAGGTTGGGGAAGGGCTTTAAGAATCTGGCTGATGGGCAGCTCTTTCGTGTCCTGCTGTACCAGCCCGTCACCGATATCCAATTTCTGAGGAAGGAGAAGGTCAACCCCAAAGGGCTTTTTAGTTTTTGATTTGATCTCACCAATGGCCCCTCTCAGCTCTTCAACTGTATATCCGCTTCCCCCAAGAACCCCCATTCCTCCTGCTTCGGAGACCGCCACCACCAGTGCTGGCGGCGCCCCGGTAGTTTCCCCCATCAGCGTGGGTCCCATCCCCGCCGAGAGGATAGGGTATTCGATTCCCAGCATGTCACAAAGTTTTGTCCGTAATACTCTTTTTCCCATAAATGTCCCTCTTTTTAGATCATATTATTTGATTAATCAGCTATCGACATAGAATAAATGCCGGAAACCCACAACCCGGTTATGGGATCATAGGGATTAAGTCTATTTTATATTACGCAAATTCTTTTTTAGATATTGCAGTCAGGACGAGGGAAATGATACCTATGACCTGCGAGGTGATCAGCGTGGTAATGGAGCCGGCCAGTGCCAGTCCCCAGACCTTCCGCATAAGTGCGCAGATCCCTCCTGCTATATCGATCAGGCCCAGTATGATCAAAGGGATTGAGATTACAGGTATCAACGTGTTTAGCCACAGGGGCATCTGGGTAACGAAACCGACGAGCGCCCCACCGATCATTAAACCGAAACCCAGGATTAACGCGGCGGCACCCGCGATTATATCCAGGATACCGGCCGTAACAGGTTTCCAGGTTTTTTTCATTTAATTGCCTCCTCCTATGGATTTAATGCAGAAACGCTCACAGCCGGTAGGTTTCCCAGGTTCGGGTATCTACCCGGAACAGTCCAATTGCGTTTAATTACCTTTCCCGCTTTGGCGCCGGTAAGCTTACTGTTATCGACCGCCAGCACGCCATTGACAATGACGTAGGGTATGCCGTAAGAAGCCTGCCCCGGCTCGATGTAGGTGGATTTATCGATAATACTGCCGGCGTCAAAAAGCACGAGGTCAGCGTCGCAGCCAACCTGAACCCTGCCCTTTTTATCCAGGCCCAGCCAGTACGCCGCCATGCCTGAAGTCCTGGCCAGCGCGGTGCGCAGGTCACAAACTCCCTGCTGCCTTACCCAATATCCCAGGAAGTGCGCGAAGGCCCCGGCGTCCTTGGGATGACCGGCATATTTACCCGTGGCCTTATCCACTGTCATCGTGCAATCGTTCTCTATCATTAAATAGGGGTTACTCATCCAGAACTTCTGTTTGGCCGGTTTATACAGGTGGCCCACCAGCATGGGGTCGGGTATCTCCTTGCTCTTGACTTTCTGCCTGACATACAGGAACTGCTCTATGCTGGAGAAGCGTTCCCCTGCCTGCATGTATACCTTGCCGTCGATCATAACAGTGGAGGGCACCTCCAGGTCGGATACTTTTGATTCCATTAATTGCATGAGCATCTCGGGTGGATAGTCGAAAATCGCTGCGCCCAGCTCAGTCAGGAAGGCATCGTACCCGTACCAATCGATACCCAGCTTCAAGCCCTCATCCATACCTTCATAGATGGCTTCCAGAACCGGCCCCGAGCTGCGCGGCACAACGGTGGGCCCACCACCGGTATGCGAGATTATAAAAGGTATATTCGCTTCCCTTGCCGTGCTTATGGCTTCATTCACACTTTTGACGGCGCCACCCGGTGTGAACGCGTCTCTGACGTGGCTGGCGGCACATCCTCCGTATTCAGCCGATACCCTGGCCAGCGCCAGCATCTCGGGATAGCTGGCGCCCGGACCGTAAAACGGACCGAACGAGACGCCGATAGCGCCATCTTTCATTCCCTGCTGCAACATTTCAACCATTTTCGCCAGTTGCTCGGGCGTGGCCGGCGTACGGTAATTCGGAACGCCCACCGCCTCGCGCATGGAGTTATGACCGACAAATGACGCGATATTTGCATAAAGCCCCTCTTTCTCCGCCTGCTCCGCGAATTTCGAGAAGGTCACCTGTCCCAGTATCCCGCAGTTGCCGGAGACCTCGGTGGTAATCCCGTCCTGAATGTACAGCGGCTGGCCGCCGTTGCCGAGGTCGGTGATGTGGCTGTGGATATTTATGAATCCCGGCGCCACAACCAGGCCCGCAGCGTCGATCTCCCGCGTGCCGTTCAGCTTCTGAGCAGAGGGCACGATGCTGGCAATTTTTCCATCTTTGATACCAACATTTGCCAGGCCGTCAAAGCCGGAAAGCGGGTCGATCACCCGGCCATTGTTGATGGCTATATCATAATAGTTCGTTTCTTCCTGTATATCCGAGGCCTGAGTATAAGTGCTAAAGAACGCGGGTGTTACAACTGAAGCCGTAATTACCAGGCATATCAAAAGGATAACTGCAAACCTTTTCACTGTGATTGCTACCTCCATGTCTGAATTTGCTTGCTTAAGATGAAGCTTCCGAATGAGATTACACTTTTCTTACATAGCCAATAAAAGAACTACCCCCTTCAGCGAGCAATAATTTGGTTTCACGAATTTTAACCCACCCACACCGGCAACGCCACATTTTTTGCCAAATGCATCGACAAAGCCGTTTGTGATTATAATATACCATGCCGGGAATCATCTCTCATGTACGCATCATCGCACCGGTGCGGGGTATCGCCGGCGACAAGGTACCTGCTTTCAACTTATACATATTATCTTGAGAACTCAATTCGTGAATGAGACGAGCGACGTAACCTACGACGTTATCGGGGAGAGCTATAACAGGAACCGCGTTGCGGACAGGTGGATACTGCTAACGATCGTCGACCTCTTAAACCTGCCGGCTGGTAAGCTTGTTGTTGACATCGGTGCAGGAACAGGCAACTATTCCAACGCGCTGGCTGATTCAGGCTACAGGTTATTTGCTGTTGAACCATCCGAGACTATGCGCAGGCAGGCGGTCTCCAACGATAATATTATGTGGATCAACGGTTTTGCCGAAGCTCTCCCTTTAAGGGATGCCTCAATGGACGCCGCCATCATCATTTTGGCTATCCATCATTTCTCGGATCTGGTTAACGCTGCTGACGAGGTGGCTCGTGTTTGCCCGTTTGGTCCGTTAATATTGTTGACCATGGACCCAAGGCAGGGCGAAAATTTCTGGTTTAACGACTATTTTCCTGAAATTGCACAGCATGTTTTAAAGAGTTTCCCACCTCTAAATGAAATCATCGACATCTTTTCCCGAACCAGTCACTGGGGCTGTAATGTTGTTAAATTCCCTTTACCCCATGACTTTAAAGATAAGAATATGTGCGCGGGTTGGAACAGGCCGGAGATATACCTGGACCCCCTGATGAGACAGAATACTTCCGGCTTTGCATTGGCTTCCCCGTCGGTAGTGCAGAAAGGCATTAATATGCTCGAAAACGATCTTAAGTCCGGGGGATGGGATAGACTCAACGGTCACTTAAGAAGACAGCAGAGTTTCGACGCCGGATTCAGGTTTTTAGTATTTCGAGCGTGATATCGTAGTACTAAAGAACATTTTGCCGGATTCCCGCCCTTTTCAGGCTAAACTTTTAGAAAATTCATACGTTTTACATCTTGCGACCGATTAAACAGGAGGAATCTTTTATGAAGAGTTTTCGTTTGTACACATTCCTGGCATTGCTCATTGTCATATCGCTGGCAGCGGTATCAGGTTGCAGCACGGTAACCATACCGGAAGAGACACCTGCCGCGCCTGCGGTTCCGGCCACGCAGCCGGTTATCACGGCCCCCGTGACGGCGCCTGTTGCCGGAACATCTGACCTGGTTATAACTAAGGTCTGGCTCGATGGGTTGACGATCAACTACACGATCAAGAACGTTGGAACTGTGGACTCGCCGCAAACATATTGTCATATCTATGTGGATGACATCATGCCGGCCCAGGGCGGCTCCAGCTTCGTCCCCATTTTGAAGCCGGGTCAGGAGGAGTTGCTCGATTTTTCCAACTACCAATGGCCGTTCGGCAAATCTTTTAATGAGGTTTCGGCCCGAGTTCGATCTGAAGGATATATCGAGCTACCCCTGAACAACAACAAGGTCAAGGTATGCGCAGATGCTCAAAACGAGGCCACCGAGATGGTGGAGACCAACAACTGCAAGGTTACGTTGATTGGTATACTGTGGGATTACGACCTGCTTCGCGTAGCCAACGTGGCCACGTGGAGAAACGGCGATGGAGACTTGCCCGAGCCCGGCAGCGAGAAAAGCGTAAACGGCGCCCATTTCCCGGTAGCCAATTCTGATATGGAGATGACGCCGCAGCTGGAGATGATACCGCAACAGGTACCACAGGGCTGGGTACAGGGAACCTGGGGCTATTTCTATTCCGACGAGTATGGCTCTCCTGAAACGGCTGCC
The DNA here is from genome assembly GCA_964448985.1 of uncultured Dehalococcoidales bacterium. Lineage (GTDB taxonomy): Bacteria > Chloroflexota > Dehalococcoidia > GIF9 > UBA5629 > CAIMUM01. The sequence goes on along the minus strand of CAYVBI010000045.1, from coordinate 2,195 downwards.
ATTAAGTTTCCTGCCAAATTGCATTTTGTGGCCAGGGTTGGCCTGGCGAGCAACGCAACAGGAAGTGACGGCGTGACTTTCAAGGTCGGTCTCAAGGATCTCAACGATACTGTGACCTGGATAGACAGCAAGAAGGTAACTACGCCAGGCGCCTTCGAGAACTGGGACATCAATCTGAGCAATTACGAAGGGCAGAAGTACTGTTTCGTCCTGCGCGTGGAAGCCGGTGCTTCCCCCGTTAAAGACTTTGCCATCTGGAATCAGGCGAGAGTACTACAGGTAAACGATTAGCCGCTCTTAAGAGCTGAGAAGATGCCCTCACGGGCAAATTTTTAATATGTTATTGCGAGCACTGAAACGACAAAGCAATCTGGCAACATCATGCCGGTCGCAGAGATTGATGAGTCCTTCAGGCTCGCAATAACGTATATTCGAATACACATTCACCGGCTTTCCTGATAGTGTCAAAGTTGAAAATGGAAAACACGGATTAATTGACGTGGTTTATAGATATTGAGAGGGGTTTCGAGTAGAATAATTTGAAATAGATAATTATTCTTGATGGGAGGTGCCGGCAATGGTGAGACCCGGAGCAGTGCTTGTAAGATCATTTCTAATCATATTTGCAGCCGTGCTGTTGGCCGGCTGCCAGCAGATGGCGCAGCCGTTCATAGAAAGCGGCAATGCCAAGGTCACCGCCAAGAATTACGAGCAGGCTATTGCCGATTTCAACCGCGCCATTAACATCGATCCGGCATCAGCGCAGGCCTACGCGGGACGCGGAAGGGTTTACAACGTTCAGAAGCAGTACGACCTGGCGCTGGCAGACCTGAATAAAGCCATTGAGCTCGATCCCAACCTGGCCATAGCATATTACCGCCGTGGAAACGCCTACGTAGCAAAAGAAGTATGGTACCAGGCTATCGCCGACCTCGATAAATCGATTGAACTGAATAACGAATATGCCGAAGCATATTACTACCGAGGCCTGTGCTACAAAGCGCTCGGCCAGACTGACAAAGCGATCGCCGATTTTCAGTCGGCTGCAGAATATTCTGATGATGATGCAATTACGGCAAATGTGGCTAATGAGTTAACGGGCCTGAAACAATAGATCATGTGTATAGTTGCCATCATCTAACGCACCTGTCCAACAGGCCGGCAGATTGCAGTGGACCTACAGGCTATGGGCGGTATTGCAGCGCGGGCAGGTAAAACTGTTGCCCTGAAAATCGGGGGGTATCTTGAATTTCAGACCGCAACCACAGGTTATCTCGCGATATTCATGCAGTTTCCACAATACATCGGAGGCTTCGCGGGCCCTTTCTTTTTCGCCGGGAGTCACGGCGGCGCTCACTGAGTCGCGTTGGACTGCAATATCACCGGAAACCAACGTCGACCGCGGGATAATGCCTCCGCCCCCTTTATGGGTCTGGTTGTAAGCGGATTCGTAACCGGCCAGAGATACATTGCCGGCCATGGCCCGCAGTATGCGTATCCTCTCCGAGATAGGTGGGTGTGTGCTGGACAGGTCTTCCGCCACCTTGCCGCTCTTTCGAAAAGGATTCAGTATATACATCGGGGCAGTGGCATTATTGGCGGATTTAAGCTGCTCCGTTGAAGCGGCGATTTTCTCCAGCGCCGAGGCCAGGCCCTCGGGATACCTGGTGTAGAGCGCTGATGATGCGTCGGCCAGATATTCCCTTTTCCTTGAGATAGCCAGGTAAATAAATTGCGCCATAATGGGGGCGAAAATCATAAGGCCAATGGCTACCAGCAGGATAATTATCTGCGCGCCGCCTCCGCCGGAGGAACTCCTTCTGGTGCCGCCTGTGAAAAACAGCATGCGCGAACCGTACCAGGCCAGTATGACTATAGTGCCCAGCAACACGCTGCACATAGCCATGAGCAGGACATCCCGGTTCCTGATATGGGCCATCTCATGCCCTACAACGCCCTGCAGCTCATCGCGGGTTAGCTTTTGCAGTAGCCCGGAGGTTACGGCAAGCGAGGTGTGGTTCTTATCCCGCCCGGTGGCGAAGGCGTTCAGGGCCGGGTCATCGACGATATAGATGTCCGGCATCTTCTCCATACCCGAGGCTATCTTCATCTCCTCCACCACGTTATATATGCGCGGCATATCATCGGGGCCTATTTTTCTGGCGTTGGATAGCGAAAGCAGGATGCTGTCGCCC
>CAYVBI010000044.1:0-11652 GCA_964448985.1 uncultured Dehalococcoidales bacterium | reverse complement strand
GACCACCTGAACCCCATTCAGGTGCGCTACCAGGCTGCGCTACACCCCGTGTCTACGAAACGAAAATATGTTATCATAAATAGGCTTCAGCGGGCAATGTGAATTGCCTTAATTTTATTTTTAGACGAGAGGTTTCAGAATTGGCTGGAAAACACCGCAAGGCAAATATTACCAGGACCCCTACCAAACACCAGGTCTCCAAATGGCAAAAAGAGAAAAGGCTCTCGCGAATCATTGGCATCATCACGGGCGTCGTCATCGCCATTGTGCTGGGTATCATCGGCTACTGGTATTACAGCGAGCAGGCCATGCCCTACCAGCAAACCGTGATCAAGGTCAATGATAAAGCCTACAGCATGGACTATTTCATCAAGATGCTGGACTTCTATTCCAAGGGTCAGTCCAGTGATATCACGAAGCTATATGCCGATGTAGTGGCCCAGGCCATCCCTCAGAACCAGGTGGTCATCGAAAATGCTTCGACCGCCAACATAACGGTCAGCGATGATGAGATAACCAAGCAGCTGGATGAGTTGAAATTATCCAAAGATGATTTCAGCATCGACACTGCTAAAACCATAATCATCGCGCGTAAATACATGGAGCAGCAGTGCCTGCCCAATCTGCCGGGATCTGTGGACCAGGTTGAGGCGCAGGCCATGTTCCTCGAGACCAAATCCATGGCGGACGACCGCAGGCAGAAGCTTTTACAGGGCGATAATTTCACCACTATAGCCGGAGTGCTTTCGCTGGAGCCGGTCACCCAGAATAAGAAGGGCTATCTCGGATGGATACCCAGGGGATATGAAGATCTCGCGCTTGGCACACTCAAGGGCTCGGTCCTTAAAAACCTGCTTTTCAATTTGGATGTTATGACTATTAGTGATCCGGTCTATGATGCGAACATACAGAAGCCCTTCGGCTACTGGGTCCTGGAGGTGCTGGAGAAGGATGATCTCAAAGGGGTACACGCCAGGGGTATACTATTCTCCTCTGAGGATGATGCTGAAATAGTGAGGGCCAGGCTGGTCGATGGCGAAAGCTGGGATGATCTGGCGAAGCAGTATTCGCAACATACCAGCAAGGACAAGGGTGGTGACCTGGACTGGGTCATTCCAGGCGTGGACGAAGGCCAGCTCGGCCGTATCCTCAACACGCTGGAAGTTAAACAGATAAGCCCGGTGATGCGTGATGACACCCAGAAGACCATGGGTGGGTACTGGCTTGCGCAGGTGCTCGACAGGCAGGTACGCCCGCTGGATGACAGCATCACGCAGTCTCTCAAAGAAGAGTGTCTGAACAGCTGGCTGCAGGGATTAATCAAGCAGGCAAAAATAGAAAACCTGCTGGACCAGAAGCAAAAGGACTTTGCGGCGGACAAGGTAATTAAGAACAGGAGCAAGTAGGGTTTTGCATAAGAAACGCCCCGTCAATATAGGCCTGTTAGGTATCGGCACCATCGGCGCCGGTGTGGCCAAAGGGCTGATCGCCAGAAGCCAGACACTGGCACGTCAGGCGGGTTGTCCGCTCATTCTAAAGACGGTGGTAGAGAAAGACGTGTCCAAACACGGGTCGGCCGGCCTCGACCGCGCTATATTCACGGAAGATTACCGCGAGGTGGTCTTCGGGACCGATATCGACATCGTCATTGAGCTGATCGGCGGCGAATACCCGGCCTTCGATTATATAAAGGAAGCTCTTGCCAATGGTAAACATGTGGTCACGGCCAATAAGGAGGTCATGGCCAAACACGGCACGGAGTTGCTCTCAATCGCCAAGGAACACCACGCCGGGCTGCGCTTCGAGGCCAGCGTGGGCGGCGGTATCCCGCTCATCTCTCCCTTCCAGCGGGATCTGGTAGCCAACGATATACAGGCCATTTATGCCATCGTCAACGGCACTACCAACTACATCCTCACCCGTATGGCACACGACAAGCTGGACTTCAATGTGGCGCTCAAACAGGCCCAGAAATTGGGCTACGCCGAAGCCAATCCCGCCAACGATATCGGGGGGCTGGATGCAGCCTACAAGCTGGCCATCTTGACCTCACTGGGATTCGATATGGACGTGAACTTCGATGAGATCTTCTACGAGGGAATATCACGACTTAAGCCGCAAGATTTCAGCTACGCCGAAGAGTTCGGCTATGCCATTAAGCTGCTGGCCATAGCCAAGAGATCCGACGACCTGGTGGAGGCCAGGGTGCAGCCGGTCCTTATTCCGGCCGAATCGCTGCTGGCCAAGGTAGACGGCGTCTATAATGCCATCTATGTCTCCGGTGATCTGGTAGGCAACCTGCTCTTTTACGGCCAGGGCGCCGGGCCCTCCGCAACCTCCAGCGCCGTGCTGGCGGACGTCATCAATATAGCGCAAAACATCAGCGCCGGGCGCGACAATGCGCCACGTTTTATACCGGAGAAAAAGTCGGGCATCAAACCTATGTCGGATATCCAGACCCGTTATTATTTTCGCATGAAGGTGCAGGACAAGGCCGGTGTGCTGGCGCGCATTGCAAGCGTGATGGGGGACCATGCTATTAGCATCTCCTCCGTCAAGCAGCAGGAATCGGACGCCTCCACCAACACTGCGGAGATCGTCATCATGACGCACCCGGCCCGTGAAAGCGCTGTGCAGGATGCCATTAAGATCATTAACAAGCTGCCTGTGGTAAAGGAGATCAGTAACTTCATCAGGGTGGAGGCCATTTGAAATGATAAGAGGAGTACTGCACCACTACAGGGACCATCTGCCGGTCACAACCAAAACGCCTATGATCTCAATGGGCGAGGGCGACACACCGCTCGTTAAATCGGTCAACCTGGCCAAAGAGCTGGGTGTGGGGGAGCTATATTTTAAGCTGGAGGGCTGCAATCCTACCGGCTCGTTCAAGGATCGCGGCATGGTCTTTGCCATGGCCAAGGCCATGGAGGATGGCAGCAAACAGGCAATCTGCGCCTCGACCGGCAATACCAGCGCGTCGGCGGCCGCCTATGGGGCACGGTTCGGCCTGAAGGTCATTATACTGGTACCCAAGGGCAAGATTGCCATGGGCAAGATGGCGCAGGCTATCGCTTATGGCGCGGAGATTATCGCTATCGAGGGTAACTTCGACCAGGCGCTCAAGGTTACGCGCACTTTGGCCGAGAGATATCCCATAACACTGGTCAACTCGCTCAATCCCTACCGCATCGAAGGGCAAAAGACCGCATCATTCGAGATCATTGAAGACCTGGGCGGCGCTCCCGATTACCTTTTCATACCGGTGGGCAACGCGGGCAATATCACCGCGTACTGGAAAGGCTTTAAGGAATGGAAGAGTAAGGGAAAGGCCGATACTGTGCCCGTTATGATGGGATTTCAGGCTGAGGGAGCAGCGCCCATTGTGAAAAATATGATTATCGAGGCCCCGCAGACCATTGCCACGGCCATCCGCATCGGCAACCCTGCAAGCTGGAAAGGCGCCATAGCGGCCAGGGATGAATCGGGCGGGCTGATCGACAGCGTAACCGACGACGAGATTCTGGCAGCATACAAAATGATGGCCGGCAGGGAGGGCGTGTTCGGTGAGCCGGCATCGGCCGCGCCGCTGGCAGGCCTGCTCAAGATGATAAAGCAGGGCAAAACCTACAAAGGGAAAAAAATAGTCTGCATCGTAACCGGCAATGGCCTGAAAGACCCGGATATTCCGGTGCGCTATGTAGAACCCTTCCCCGAACTGCCGGCTGACCTGGCCGTCATTGAAAAACACCTGGGCTTGAAGAAATAATAAAGCTTCCATAGAGGAGGGCTGATGCCATGTTAAAGGTTGTTGCGGAGGACATCGGGGCATTTTATCATCACTATCCCAGGACTGCTGCCATTGTGACTGTCAGTCATGAGGGAAGAAAAAATGCCATGGCTGTGGCCTGGCACTGCCCTGTATCATTCAATCCACCGCTGTACGGCATTGCAATCGCGCCCAAGCGATTCAGCTATAACATGATCTGCGGCGCCAAGCAGTTCGGTATAAACTTTATGCCTCTCGACAAGGCGGAAACCATCGCTGCCGTGGGGGGTAGCAGCGGCAGCTTCAGCGACAAGTTCACGCAATTCAATCTGCAGGATGATCCTGCCATGAAAACCGATGTCCCGATATTGAAGGAAGCTTACGCGGCCTATGAATGCATGGTGTACGACAACCGGATTTTCGGCGATCACGCATGGATCATCGGCAGCATCGTGGTTGTACATGCCGACAGCAAGGCCTTCAGGGCAGACGGTACACTGGACCTGGATTTACTGCAGCCGGCGCTCTATCTGGGAGCTGAAACCTATTGCGCGGTGGATAAAAGCACAACCAGGGTACTGGAAAGACAAAAGTACGGTGGTTAACTAAATTCTTAGGGATATACAATGTTAGACGCTGAGAAAATCAGGAAGACAGCCCGGGAGTTCATCGAGGCTATCGGGGATGATCCCTCGCGGGAAGGATTGGTAGACACGCCACAACGCCTGTCGGAGATGTACGCCGAGCTTTTCTCGGGCGTTGACATGGATGCGAGAGAGGTGCTTTCCACCGGTTTCTCTGCCGGGCATCATGAGATGGTTATTGTGCGTGATATCCCGTTCTACTCGATGTGCGAGCACCATTTTCTCCCGTTTTATGGCGTTGTGCATATCGGATATATACCCAATGCCAGGGGATGGGTGGTGGGTGTATCCAAGCTGGCCAGGGTAGTTGAGATATATTCCAGGCGACTGCAATTGCAGGAGCGTATGACCAAGCACATCGCGGATATAATCATGGAGTCGCTCAAGCCCGACGGGGTAGGGGTGGTGATTCAGGCGGAACACCTGTGCATGGTGATGCGAGGTATTAAAAAGCCGGGCAGTAATGTAATCACCTCTGCCATGCGCGGCATTTTCGAGAAGAGGGCGGTCACCAGGGCGGAGTTCTTATCGCTGGTGCAGGGGAAATAGACTATTCATGCCGCAGTGATTCGATGGGATCCAACCTGGCTGCACGGAAGGCGGGATAGGTGCCGGATATGATGCCTGTGCAGATAGCCACCAGCAATGCCATGGCCACGATATCAAGCGAGATGGGTGCGGTGACAGGCATGTTGTTCATCATCTGACCCCTGATGGCCAGAGAGCCGACGCCTGCCAGGCCGAGGCCCAGGATGCCGCCGGACAGGCTGAGCAGTGCTGATTCCACCAGGAACTGAGCCAGGATGTCACGCCGTTTGGCCCCGATGGCTTTACGTATGCCGATCTCTCGCGTGCGCTCTGTCACCGATACCAGCATGATGTTCATGATACCTATACCGCCCACGATAAGTGAGATGCTGGCTACGCTGGCTAAAAATACCTGGAAGACGGCCATGGTCTCGTTCATACGCTTGAGTATCTCCTGCATATCGATGACGTTGAAATCGTTCTCTTCTCCTTCCCTGATGTGGTGACGCTGTCGTAGTATCTCAGTGATCTGATCCCTGGCCGCGCTGATGGTGTCCGTTCTGACGGCCTCAACCACGATGGTCTGGACGGGATGCCCCTGCGGGCCGGTCTCTACGCCAAAATGAGACTGCATAGTACTGAGGGGGATCATGATGAAATTGTCGGCATTGGTGCCCATGAAGCCGCCGCGCGGCTCGCATGCGCCGATTACCTCAAACTTACGGCCCCCCATACGTATGGTTTTTCCTATCGGGTCGGCCGCTCCGAAAAGGTCCTTGGCCGCCTGGTTCCCCAGTATGGCCACACTGTTGCTTCGACGTATATCGTCATCGCTGAAGAAGTTGCCGCTGGCTATCTTGTAGTTCAAGATATTTTGTATATCCAGCGTGGACCCCATTGTGTTGATGGTCCTGATCTGGTTTTCATAAACGGTCTTAATCATCTTGGAATACATGGGGGCCACGGCTCCCACTGCGGGAGCCTTACTGCTGTTGATCAATGCCTCCGCATCCTCCTGAGTAAGCGTGCCCTCGGGCCTGATGCCGCCCATGGTTTGCCGGGTGGAGCCGGAGACGTAGATGGCGTTAGCGCCCATGTTTTCGAAGATAGTTGCCATCTGCTGCTGCTGGCCGCGTCCAAAGGATACCAGGAAGACCACGGCGCCCACACCTATGACGACTCCCAGTATAGTGAGGAAGGAGCGCATCTTATTAGAGGTAAGGGCCTGCCACGAGGACAGTAGATACTCCAGGAAGCTCAACGGACCTTCTCCTGGACGATGCTGCCATCGCGCAGGTAGATGGTGCGACTTGTGTAGGAAGCGATGTCCTCCTCGTGCGTGACAATTACTATGGTTATTCCCTTGTTGTTCAGTTGTTGCAGGAACCCCATAATACTGTGGCTTGTGCGCGTATCAAGGTTGCCCGTGGGTTCATCGGCCAGGATAAGGGGTGGATCGTTGACCAGGGCGCGTGCGATGGCCACGCGTTGCTGTTCACCCCCCGACATCTCGCTGGGCTTGTGGTGGGCGCGTTGGGCGATGCTCACCGCATCCATGGCTGCCATGGCACGCTTGCGCCTGTCGTGGGCCCCACTGTAAATAAGCGGCAGCTCCACGTTCATGAGGGCGTCCAGCCTGGGCAGCAGGTTGTAAGACTGGAAAACGAATCCGATTTTCCTGTTGCGCACCGCAGCCAGTTCATCATCAGTCATGCCGCTTACGTCTATACCGTCCAGCTCGTACTTGCCGGCGTTGGGACGGTCCAGGCAACCCAGCACGTTCATCATTGTCGATTTGCCGGAGCCGGAAGGCCCCATGATAGATACCATCTGGCCGGCCTCGATATCCATGCTGACGTAGTTAAGCGCATTTACCTGGACATCGCCTATCCTGTAGAGCTTGACGATATTCTCAAGGTGGATCATGGACATGGTGACTCAACTCCCTTTGAATGAAGCAGTTACTTGATCGCTTCGATGAGCACCTGCTCGCCTTCCTGCAGGCCGGATATGATCTCGGTGCTTTTCTTATTCTGCACGCCTGTTTTTACCGGCCGCTTCTCTGTTTTGGCTGAGGCGGCGTCTATGACGACGTCCACCCAGTAATCGCCGGTCAGGCCTTTGATGGCGCGGTTAGGCACCTGGAGCACATTCTCACGCATACCCGTGATGATGTCGGCGGTAGCCGTCAGGCCTCCGCGCAGCCCCTCGGTATTCTCATCCTTGTCCATGTATATCTCCACGGGGAAATTGACCACGCCGGATTGCAGCGTGCCGAACGGGGATACGAAGCGTACGCTACCCCTCAGGTCCCTGCCCGGCAGGGCATCGACCCTAATGATGGCCGGCTGACCAACCGATACTTTGGTGATGTCGATCTCATCGATGATACCTTTCATCCTGATGGTTTTGGTGTCCACCAGGTACACCGCCGGCTTGGAGGCATAGTCGAATTGTGAAAGCTGGTCGTTGCTCTTGACGTCGACGGATACGACGGTGCCGTCGAAAGGCGCGATGATCTCAGTCTTGAGCAGGTCCTGTTTGGCCTGGTCCAGATTGATCATAGCAGTCTCGATGGCTATGTTGTAGTTGCGCAGCGTCTGGGGGTTGAGGCCGGCGCGGTAGATGGTCTCACTCTCGTCGAGTATCATGTTGCTCATGCGCAGGTCGTGCTCGGCCATGCGCAGCTTCTCGGCGGCCTTGACTCGGTCGAAATCATCCTGGTAGAACATATCCTGGAGTTCATAAAGAGAATCGAGCACCTGGCGAGAGATGGCCAGTGCGGTGGAGGTGTCGGGGTAGGTGTAAGCCCCCGGCAGGCGCGAGTTCTGCTTGACAATGGTATGAGCGTCTTTCAACGTGGTGGACATGCTGTCCAGCTCCTGCTCCACCGCGGTGTAGTCCCCGTCCTCCAGCAGCTTCTGGACATCAGCGAGGTTGTTAATCTGGACATCCAGTACGGTAACGATCTTTTTCAGCTCCGGATAAGATTGTACAGGCTGATTAAGGTAGTCATCGTACTGTGTCTGAAAGGTGTCCAGCTTGGGATCGGCGTAAACCGACCTGGCTGCGTCAAGGTCGTACCTGGCCAGCGAAATATCAGACGCGGCATCGGCGTATTTTCCCGCAGCCACATAGTCCGCGGCCTCTGCTATCTCGCTCTGGGCCTGTTCGAAGCGCATCAGGGCGGTGGCCAGAGTATAAAAAGTTGGATAATGTGGTCCACAGCAACCCTGAACAACGCTATTAATAGCCTGTTCCAGGGCGTACTGCCTCGCCTTGACGTTGAGCAAAAAGCTGGTGTTGTCCAGCCTGGCCAGTAGTGTGCCGGCCCTAACGGGTTTTCCTTTCAGTTTATACTGCTCGGCGGGGATATCCTTGACTGTACCGGGTGTACCGAATTTAAGCTGTACCTGGTTGGGCATGTCGAGGTTGCCGTCGGAAGAAACCGAGAGTATCAGGTCGCCGCGTGTAACGGGTGCCATCTGGCTGGGCAGTATCTCTTTTTTTTGCTGGGCACAGGACGGCAGAATGAGGGCCATCACGATGACCAGCGTGAAGGCCAGTATTATTTTCTTACTCATAACAGGTTCTCCATCTCAACGTTTCTATCATAGTGGGGCGGCAACCCCGGGAAGTTCGCGTAATTCTACATCAGTCAGTCATGTCAAGTAAATCACTCATTTGACCTGATCGACCGGCTCCACCGTCCAGCGATCGTTTATCCATACTCCGATAATATCATCTACGGGCAAACCCCATGATTCTACCAGTTTCAGACAGTCCCTGACCTGATGGACATGTTCCTCTTTGGAAACGGGGTTGCCGGCGCAATCGTGATGTGCGACAACCAGTATGATCCGCGAGCCGTGAGCATTGACCGATATCTCAACGCGGGACTTGATCGACTCCACCTGGTCGGGCCTGCCCTGCGACAGTAGTTTTTCGGGGCCAGGCTCGGTAATCATATCGACATAATCGAGGCCATACTTGCGCTTCAACCAATCGATCACCGGCAGTTGAGCGCGGCCGTCCATGCAATTGATAGCTGTACCGAATTTTCCCGTGTGCATCGATGTGCTTAACCTCCGGCGATGTAGTTATTAAAGTTGGCCGCTGATTCCCAGATAGGCGAAATAGATGGCGAAGACAATGATGGTCACCAGAGCTACGGCAGCTGCGAATATGACCACGCGAAAAACCTCGAATTTCTTGCCCAGAAAACTACCCAGTGATAGTGTGAGGCAGGATAAAAGCACGGCAGCGAAGATGTAGGTCATAATCTTCGGATCAGGCATAACTACCTCCTGGTTATTTATTGATTATTCCATCTGCAATCAAAAGCAGGGCGATGAGGACGGCACAGATGACGATAAGTATGACCCAGAATATTGGCCTTGTTGTATAGCCGGCTGCCCCGAATTTCTCCCTGCGCCCGGGTGTTATTTCGGAAGAGGACTGGGGCTCCAATATTTGCTGTGGGGCAATCGGGCCGGCGACCTCGGCAGTGGTACGGGGCGATGCGCCCCAGTTGAAGACAGTATGGCAGTTCGGGCAGGTGGGATAGCGATTGTTTAGCGGGCTGCCGCAGACAGGGCAGTTATAAACAAAGGCCTGGCCGCACTCGCTGCATTCAGGCTCTCCCAGCGCATTGAGAGTGCCGCAGATAGGACATTGAAAACTTTGAATCATTATCGCTCAATTACCATATATTTTTAAATAGTGGCTATTGCGTAAGTGTGATGAAGTAATAGGCCGAGTACATGGCGTAGCAGACCACCGCCACCAGGGCAATTACACCGGCAAATGTGACTACCTTGCCCGAATCGGTCTTCTTGCCCGCGAAGGCGCCCAGCGCCAGAAAGATGCAGAAGCCCAGAATGCTGAACAGGATAACGGCCAGCGACTGTGCATTAGGCATTTAATCCTCCTCTTAAGCAAAAGATCGAGGCTACCATATTATTCTCCCATGATCTGCAAAATAATCTCACGTGACCTGGGGCGGGCATCGAAATCGATGATAACGATCTGTTGCCATGTGCCCAGCGTCAGGCGTTTATTAATAAAGGGGATGGTTATGGATGGGCCCAGCAATGAGGCACGCACGTGCGAGTGACCGTTGCCGTCTCCCCAGGCCTTGTTATGCTCGTAATTGATCTCCTCGGGAATAATGCGCTGCCACATATCTTTCATATCGGCAACCAGGCCCGGCTCGAACTCCACAGTTGTCACGCCGGCAGTGGATCCCGGTATAAATACTGTGACCGTACCGCTGTTGATCCCGGAATTATTTACCTCACGTGCGATCTCCGAGGTGACATTGATGGTCTCCGCCCGGCCGCCGGTGCTTATCTGTATCCTCTTGCAACTGACAGTCATATACTAACCTCCTGCCATATTATATCCTTTATATCGAAAACGGGCCCTTCCCTGCAAACCCTTTTCATGCCATGCACTGTCCTGATGCTGCAGCCGTAGCAGGCGCCGGCGCCGCAGCCCATACGCACTTCCAGTGAAACCTGCACCGACCTGGACACCAGGCCCGGGATGACGCTTATCTTTTCCATCATGGCCTGCGGGCCGCAGACATAGATTTGGTCCGCCTGTTCCAGGTATCCGGGCAATATATCAATCACGAGGCCTTTATTGCCCAGGCTGCCGTCGTCGGTAGTTAATACGCAGGTCGCCCCTGATGGTAACAGATTATGAGGTAGTATACCCGCCGCACTACGGGCTCCCAGGAGCAGGGTCACCTGCCTGCCGCTGGATAATGCCTGCTCTGCCAGGAATCCCAGCGGCGCGATGCCGATGCCACCTGCCACCAATAGCACTCTGTGCGTGTCAGCCGCGATTTTGAAATCGTTGCCGAGCGGGCCGATAACGTCCACGCTGTCTCCTTTTTTCAGCCTAGACAGCCAGTCCGTACCTTTGCCTGTCGCTGTGCCGTCGGCAGCCCGGCTGACCCGGTATAACAATCGAATCCGGCTGGCGGAGATGCCGTGTATGCTCAATGGACGGCGCAGCAGGCTATTTTTTCCACATTTGAGCATGAGGAACTGGCCTGGCAGGCCGGCAGAGGCGATGGCGGGAGCAGCGATCTGCATAAGAAAGCAACCCGCGCCGGGATAGCGCAGTACCTCATCGTTGGATATAACCCTGGCGTTAACCTGATTCAATAGTCTCCTCATTTTATATCATTGTGGTAGTCCTGCAGCGACTTAACGCCGGGCCTGTGTTTCTGATAGGCCTCAATGCCTAGTACCGCAGCCGCTGCCGCGGCCAGCGTGGTGATATAGGTTACCTTATATTTGATGGCGGTCTTGCGGATATAAGAGTCGTCATACTTGCTGAGCTTGCCGCTGGGAGTATTGACTACGAGCTGAATCTCTCCGTTCATGATGCCGTCGATGATGTTGGGCCGGCCTTCATGTTGCTTATTGATGACCTCCGAGTCCACTCCGTGGCCGGCCAGGAAGTCGTGCGTGCCTCGCGTGGCTTTAATGCGGAAACCGAGATCCCTGAATTGTCTGGCCATATTGAGAGTCGCGGGCATTTCCTTACTGTTGAGGCTGAGCAGAACGGTACCGCTGTCCGGCAGTCGTTGCCTGGCCGCCTCCTGTGCTTTGTAGAATGCCATGCCGAATGAATCGGCCATACCCAGCACCTCGCCGGTGGACCTCATCTCGGGGCCGAGCACGGGGTCGACCTCGG
>CAYVBI010000043.1:0-11925 GCA_964448985.1 uncultured Dehalococcoidales bacterium | reverse complement strand
GTCAATGTGCCGTCATAGTCGAATAAAATCACCTTGTGTTTCGCGGCTTTTAATCGTTTCCAGATGCTGTTCCAATCGTTGAAAAAATATTCCATCGTTCCTGAAGCAATTTATTTAATATCCACCATGGCCGAGATAATGTCGGCAGCCCAGCGATAGACATTGTATTCCCGCACCTTATTGCGTAGTTTAGTCATCATCTTGCGGCGCTGCTCCTCAGGCATCTCTATCGCTGCTGCGATTGTTTCAGCCATATCTTCCACCGCAAAAGGATTAACCAGCAGGGCATCATCCAACTCCCTGGCCGCACCGGTAAACCGGCTCAATATGAGGACACCGTCCCCATCCACCCTGCTGGATATGAACTCCTTAGCCACCAGGTTCATACCATCATGGAGAGAACTGACAACACAAAAACGCGCCAGCCTGTTGAACGCCAGCAATGTGACGGGCGATTTATGCTCTTTAATATATATAATAGGTCTCCAGCCATCGGCCTGATGCCTGCTGTTGATATCGACGACCAGCCTGTCGATCTCAGTATTCAGCTCCTCGTATTGCTTTATCTTAATGCGGCTGGGTTCGCCCAGTTGAAAAAAGACCATCCTGTCGTTGTACTTGTATTTGGGATATTTATTCAGCAGCGCATCAATAGCCTTTAACCTCTCAGGTATGCCCTTGGTGTAATCGATCCTGTCCAGGCCAATACCGATTATCTCATCCGTAATACCGTATTTATTTTTAATAGCCCTCATCTCACTTTCAACTTCCGCCGACTGGCTTCTTTCCTCTATGGCGTCGAAATCCACGCTGATGGGGAACGGTTTGACATATGTTGTGTGGTTCCCGTGGGTAACTGAAAAATTTTCATTATCTATCCTGCATTCCAATGCCCTGTCAACAGTCTCGAGGAAGTTATGGCGGTGGTAAGCTATATGAAACCCGAGCAAATCGTTGCCAAGCAACCCATATAATATCTCATTCTGCCAGGGACAGACTCTAAATGCCTCCCGGTTAGGCCAGGGGATGTGCCAGAACTGAGCTGTAACAGCACGTGGATTTTTGGCCTTGATCAGCCTCGATACAAGGGTTAAATGATAATCTTGAATAAATACAAACGCCTTGCGATGGCCGATTTCCTCCAGCACTGCATCGGCAAAAAGCCTGTTGACTTTCTTATAAGCATCCCAATCCTCATCATCGAACTTGGGGCGCCGGAACACTATATGGCAGAGCGGCCACATAGCCTCGTTGGAAAACCCGAAGTAATAGCGGTCCACCTCCTCGTCGGACAGCCATACACGCTTGAGCTTATAGCTTCCACATTCAGGCGGAACCAGCACCCTGTTTTTGCTGTCTACTACTTCCCTGTCCGCGCTGCCGTTGCCATGCGCCACCCATGTTCCGCCACAAGCTCGCATTACAGGATCAAGGGCCGTCGTCAGGCCGCTGGCAGGCACTATGCACTCGATTTTATCGCCGGCATATGTATGTATATAGGGTTCCCTGTTTGAAACCACAACAAATTGATAATCCGCAAGTTTTTCTTTGACCAGCTTCTGTAAATCGACCTGATTCAACATAAGATATCTCCTCGCCTAATAAATCAATATGCCCCTTTCAATCAAGTACAATCACCAATCCGCATATCGTTTTCAAAAGCTACTGCGCCATCCTGTATTTGCACCAGACATTATCGAACCTGCTTTCCAGGTCGAACGAGTAGCCGTCGAGCGTCCAGGAATTGATAAAAAATTGCAGCAGGGAATAGAAAATGAAAGCCGAACAGGTGGGATCGATACCTCCCCTGAAATACCCGGAGGCAGTGCAATTACTAAATATTTGAGCTATACGAGCAATGTAATTATCGATGGCATTGATCGCTTCTCTGTTGAGCTGCCTGTCTCCCTTACTGATAACCTCGGTAAACACCTGAAAAAAGATCCCTCGCCTTTTCACGACATTGGCCAGGTGCCGCCTGATTAAAAAATCAGGATCGGTCGGCTCGAGCGATTTACTGCGCCCCCCAGATGTTAGATCGGCCAATAATACTTTCCCCGCATATCCTATTAGGAAGCTGTAAATAGCCCTTTTATTGGGGAAATGCCGGTATATGGCCGCCTCCGACAGTCCTATCTCCAGTGCAATATTCTTTATGGTCAAGTGTTCGCCACCCAACTTTACTATCAGTTTTGCCGCCACGGCTGCTATTTGCTTTTGACGAAATCGCGTTTTTTTCCTTTTAATAACCATTTCCCAAATACACTGCGCCTGGCGCCTACATGGTCGGTAATGTAAGTGATAGCTTACTTACATAATAGCTGATATTCAGGTAAGCGTCAAGCACAAAGGGCGCATCCTTCGCGGTTGCTGATTGGAATAGTCTGACAGCCGGCAATTTCACCGGCTCCGGGTTCAGTTGATTAACGTCTTATAATACTCAACCACCTGGCGGCTGATATTCTCCCAGGTATATTTCTGGGCTGTTGCCAGACCATTTTCTGCCAGCGTCAGACGCAACGCTTTATCATGGATCAATGTCAGCAGAGCTTCAGCTATGGATTGCCTGTCAGCGGTCCTGGCCAGTATTCCATCTACCCTGTTCGTTACCACGCCGGAATATCCGGCGATGTCAGTAGCCACAACCGGGGTACCGCTGGCCATGGCCTCGAGCAGTACAATTCCGAAACTCTCTCCCCCCGTCGCCGGCGCGCAAAATATGTCGGCAGTTCTGTAGTATTCAGCAAGAGAGTTAAACGGCACCAATCCTGTGAAGACAATCTGATCCGGTATTAATTTCTTAGCTAAAAGCTCATATCTGTACCGTAGCTTTAAGCCGGGACCCACTATGATGAGACGGAATCCGGGAAAATCTCTTTTCACATAAGAGCAAGCATATATCAGGTCCTCTATCCCTTTTCGTTCCTCTAATCTGCCGACAAAGAGGATATTAAGCTTCCCATCCCTGTATTCCTGCCGCAGGGGACCATCGGGCCTGTAAAGGTTTGTATCGATACCATTGGGTATGACCTTGTATTCTGCCGGGAAATATTTCGAAATATAGTTAAGAGCAGTTTCCGAAACTGCTATTTTCCCGTTTAATTTCTTTCCCAGCCTCCTCATTATAGGCTGACCCAGCCAGTAGAGCCCTGACCTTTCGTGGCTGGCATGAAAGGTCCCCACGTTTACAGTTGTCGATTGCGCTAATGCACTGAGAGCGAGCATGGGGATAAAAGGCTCGTGCAAATGCACTATATCGAACTTTTCCCTGTCGAGCACCCTCCTTACCTGGTAAGGGATCCATGGTGAAATGGCGATCCGTGCCGTGGTGCCCCCGTATGGGATGGGCAGAGGCCTTCCCACAGATTTCACATCCTGCTCAAAATACGGCACAACCTTTCCAAACGATGGCGCAACAACCTTTACACAGTGCCCACATATTTGCAGGTGGTGCGCAAGGTGAGTAACGTGATTGATCACGCCGCCCGGGTGAGAATAGTCATATGAAGAAAACAGCCCGATTTTCATCTCTCTTAAGCCCGTAAAACGCAGATCGTTATAACCATCGCATTACGATGCAAATAAATACAGGCGATTACTGCATCTATCAATATCATAAATCCCCTTCGGCAAAATGAAACGGCGTTATTAAATACAACGACCGCCGGGACAGACCGATATCGTGTGAACTTATACACGCATGTTATCTTGAAAAAGCGTTAGTCAACGTTTACTTATTATTTTATCATATGAAGCGCGGTGATGGTTCTGATCAGTAACCAGGCTATCTGTGCTAATCAGCAGCTTTAGATTGTTTTCCGAAATTGGAGAAAAACCAGGAATAAAATCTACTGAACCTGGTTTTATCGATAAGGAAAACGAGCAGAGAAGTTACTATGATGCTGATCAATATTATTGCATAAGCAATATTCTGGATGATATCGCCGCCCTCCATGCCCTGTTGAAAAGGAATGGACGCGAGCACGGCTGCCGCCAGTCCCCGGGGTATTACAACCGCCAGCATCGAGGCGTCTAACACCGGCGTGGATTTGAGGACAGTGAACTTCACAACAGGCAGGCGTATTATGAAAACAATGACGGTTAAGGCGAGTCCAATCAATATCAGCCACCAGTTCGCCAGCTGCAGGGAAATCCCGATATACACGAAGAAAAAGGTTTTCAAGATAAATACCAGCTCGGAAAAAAACGCCTTCTCTGAGATATTCAGGCCGCTCAGGCCGGTGTTAAGGCCGTTATAAAGCTTGGGCAACCTCAATGAACTGATATTCCCGAGCGTAATACCAAAGGCCAGGGCGGCTATCGCACCGCTGTAACCCAGCCATTCAGCAATGCCGAAAATAACGAAAACAAAAGCGGCTGTGGTAAACATCGAGTTCTGCAGCCCGCGAACTTTATTTAATATATAGGACCAGCCGAATGCACTGACGGTGCCCATCATGGTAGCAAGTAAAAACGACGCTATCAGCTTGCCCATCGTGAGCCCGATGTCAAACTGCATTATATCGCCCAGGTTGGCGATCTCAATCACGCTGAGAGTCGCTATCACGCAGAATACATCAGTGATTGTGGATTCCAACAATAATACGGCCTTATTCTCCTCACGCATATTCAATTGGCCCAGCATAGGCGCTATAATCGCGGATGATATGCCCCCGACCACCGAAGCGAGAATAAACGACTTGATAAATCCCAATCCGGTGAAATAATTAGTAGCAACGCCAATTACCGCCACATTTAATATGAAGGTGATCGTAGTGAGTATTAACGTCTCTTTATAGGTTTGCCGCAAAGACGAAATGCTCAGGCCTGTCCCTGCTTCGAACAGGATCAAAACAAACGTGACTACAGTGAAGATGGGGCCGACCGCACCGAAACTTGTGGGTGAAGCTATACCTAAAAGGGGCCCCAGCAGGAGGCCAATGACCACCAGCGGCAGTACATCCGGTATCCTGGTGTGCCTGAATATCGCCTCGAACAGGTGTGCGGCAAAAATCAGTACGCCTACTAATCCTATGACAAGCGCAGCATCATGCATTGTATGTTATAACCCTTGCCCTGATTTGTAATTCACCAGGTAAGCATTAACGCATGTATTATTAAACTAATCCTTTTCTCAATGTTTTAAGAACCGCGTTGAACTTATCCTTCGGATTGAAGCTGTAGTTGCTTAAGGTCCAGATATTAGATATACCCTGCATTACACTGAACATTAACAAGGCGGTCGCATCTATATCTATGTCTCTGCGTAACTTACCCTGGCTGACTTCTTTCTGTAATATAGTTTTTAATTTTTCTATATATTTTATAATGGTATCATAGATACGCCTGTTCAATTTGTTATCACCGAGACTGATTATTTCTGCAATGACCTGGAAAGATATACCCCGTCGCATCTCGATGGATGAGAGATGACGCAATAGAATAGTCTCAAGCACGTCGCCATCCTGATCACCCTGGATAGTTAAATCGGAAATCAGGCTACTCTCTATATTTTCCACAAGTAAATATAATATGTCTTTTTTGCTTTTAAAATGCCTGTAAATCGCTGCCTCGGTAAATCCGACTTCTTCAGCGATCCTTCTGACTGTCACATTTTCGCTGCCGACTTCCATGACCAGCTTCCGCGCCGCATTGACTATTTGCTCTTTGCGTGGAAGATCTCCCTTCGATTTTCTGACCATATCATACCTGTTCACATGATACCATAATAACGATAACTATAGCTTCCGGTAATCCCATCTATGGAAAAGCCGGGCGCAATATATATTTCTACATTAAAAGCCGTGCCAGGAGCAGATATCGCTCAGAGGTACCCGCTCCGTCCTGAATTTGTTGACCGTGGCGTCCGGCTCGGGATAGCCGATGGCAACGGAGATTAGTATCTGCTTCGATTCCGGTATGTTCAGCTTCTGCCTCACCGTGTCCGGGTAGCTGACACCCGAGGCCAGCATGATGGAGCCCAGGCCGTAATGCAGGGCCGCTAAACTGATGGTCTGCGCGATCAGACCAACATTCATGATGGCCCAGTCGCTGATGGCCCTATCGGTATAAATATAGATGGCATTGGGCGCATCGAAGAAGCGGTACATGCTAACAAACCAGTTGAGCTGCTTCTCCACATCCTCCCTGGCGATGCCCATATGTTCGTACAGCCTGGACCCGTTGCGGATGCGCCGCTCCTTATACTTGCCAGTCCACTCGGGATAGGGTATATCGGCGTTGCGCGCATCCTGCGCGAAGGCCCGGTCGGCCAGCGCCTTCCTCAGATCATCCAGCGCTGCGCCGCCGACCACCGCAAACTCCCATGTCTGCGTATTGGCCCAGGACGGCGCTCGCTGCGATACTGTCAGCAGATCCTCAAGGATTTGCCTGGGCACGGGATCGGGCTTGAAAGCGCGCACGCTGTAACGATTATTTATAGCCTCTATAATCTCCATGGTTCGCCCTCCTGGCTCAGCGGGTGCCTTAAAATATCAGGTGAATAGATATCTATATGCCGTTGTTGCGCATATGTTCTAACTTGAATCTGTTCTCACTAAAGAGCTTCAAACAAGCATCGACGACGTCGGTATCATAGAGGACTCCCCTTTTTTGAGTGATCTCTTCAAACGCCTTTTCGATGCCCAATGCGGCCCGGTACGGCCTGTGTGATGACATCGCCTCAACCACATCGGCCACAGCCAGTATTTTTGCTTCCAGCAAGATATGGTCGCCATCCAGTCCGAGGGGATATCCCGAACCATCCAACCTTTCATGATGCTGCCAGGCTATCTGTGCTACCGGCCAGGGAAATTCTATGTTTTTTAAAATATCATAGCTTCCCTGCGCATGAATCTTGACCAGTTCCCACTCTATATCGCGCAGCTTACCGGGCTTGCTCAGTATGTCGGACGGTATATACATTTTACCGATATCGTGGATGAGCGCCGCTATGTGTAAATACTTGATATTCGCTTCGGGAAGTTTCAATTCCCTGGCAATTGCCGCCGATAAATCGGCCACCCTCGTTTGATGCCCTGAAGTGTAGGGATCCCTCATCTCAACTATTTTGGACATGGCATTGATGGAACCCTTCAAAGCTTTGTCCAGGGCCTGGTATGCGGCCTCCCGTTCTTCCTCTGCCTTACGTTTAGTGATCAGGGTCTCTTTCTTATCCAGCGCATTGACGACCGCCGGCCCGAGGCGCTTGATATGCTCTTTTATAATGTAATCCCATGCGCCGGCTTTCATACTCTCGGCCGCCACGTCCTCGCTGACCGAACCGGTAACAATGATGAAGGGCGTTTGGGGCGAATGTTCCTGCGCCAGCTTTAACGCAGACATCCCGTCGAAGCCGGGCATACTGTAATCACTGAGTATGAGATCCGGCTGAAACTCGCTGAGCGCCGCCAGGTATGCCTGGCGACTGTCCACAATCTCAAACAGGCACGATTTCAGCACCTTGCGCACTTCCCTCTCACACAGCTCAGCATCGGCCGGAGCGTCTTCCACTATCAATATTTTAACAATCTTACTCATGGGCCTGCTCAAAACGTTTCTATTTGCGCTTACCAACTTATTTCGGCGGCTGATTGATCAGCAGCCAGTAAAGGCCAAGGCTGCCTATGGCTTCTGTGAAAGACTCGAAGTCTACCGGCTTCACTACATAGCTATTGGCGCCCAGTTCATAGGCAGCCTTGACGTCCGGGTCCTCGCGTGAAGAGGTTACCACCACCACCGGGACTGACTTGGTACGGGCATCCTGCTTAATGGCCCGCAATACTTCCAGCCCGCCAACCAGCGGCAGCTTCAAATCTAAAAAAATTACCTTGGGCGGATGGTTGATGTCCCGCTCACGATATTTGCCCTTGCAGAAGATAAAGTCAAGCGCTTCCGCTCCGTCTTCGACCACCGAGACGTTGTTGGCCAGCTTGTGCTTCTTGAGCGACCTTATAGTGAGCTCTGCATCCTGTTGGTTGTCTTCGACCAATAAAACGTCTACTGCACGCATATCGTTCATCATATCACTCCCTGGAGGGGAAGTGTAAAATAAAAAGTCGCGCCTTTGCCTGTTTCTCCTTCAGCCCAGACACGTCCACCATGACGATGGACCACGCGCTGGACCAGGGCCAGGCCTACGCCGTTTCCTTCAAAGTCTTTGACGCTGTGCAAACGCTGGAAAACACCGAAGAGCTTGTTGACATACTGCATATCAAATCCCACGCCGTTATCCTGCACCGAGTACACAGTCTCGTTTTCGATATTTTCGCCCCGCACCCTGATAACAGCGCGTCTCTTCTTCTGGGAGAACTTTATGGCGTTGGAGAGCAAGTTTACCCACACCTGTCGCAATAAAGCCGGGTCACCCACCGCAGGCGGTGCTGAATCTACCTGAAAATCGATGCGTTTGCGAGTTTGCGCCGCGGTTAATTCCTGGAAAACCGCTTCCACCATTGCTTCCATATCTATATTGGATGGATTCAGCGCAGACCGGCCAAGGCGTGAAAATGTCAAAAGATCGTCGATCAGATCGCTCATTTTATGCGCGCCCTCAGATATAACCGCGCAGATCCTTTTGCCTTCGTCATCAAGCAGCGATTGATAATCCTCCAGCAGGATGCGCGTATAGCCGTCAATAGCCCGTAACGGGGCGCGCAGGTCATGCGATACGGAATAGGAAAAAGCCTCCAACTCCCGATTAGCCGCTTCAAGCTGGGCCGTGCGTTCATGGATGCGTTGCTCGAGCTCATCGATCGAAACGGTGGTCATCTTCAACTCCATGCCCATGCGGTCGAATGCCCTGGACAGCTCCCCGATCTCATCCTTCCCCTCGGTACCAATTTTCCGGTCGAGATGGCCGTGGCGGCCGATCTCAGCTGCGCCGGCGACCAACCGTGCTAACGGTTGAGTGATGGTGCGGGCCAAAAAGAAACCAGCCGCCACCACTATCAACGTCAGCAGAGAGACGATGCTAACAATTGTCATCAGCATGGAATTAACCGGGGCGTATGCTTCGGCCTGATCCACCTCTGTAATCAGGCACATGTTATATTCAGGCAGCCATTTGTAAGCACCGATCACGGGGACATTCCGGTAATCTGCATAGAAACCGACACCGTCACTGCCCGAAAGGCCGGCCTTGACACCCTCGGTCCGAACTGTCTTCTTCAACGCATATCCTTCGCCCAAGTACGGCTCGGTGACAAAAAAATTGGATTTATTCACCAGGTACGTTTTTTCACTCTGGCTGAGGCCGCTCTGCGCTGACATTATTGTGGAGAGATCACGCAGGTCGAGGCGCCCGGCCAGCACGGAAACCAATTTTTCCCTTTTGTCGTTGATAGGAGTGCTTACCATCATGGTCGTCTGCTGCACAGGAAGCGAGTAAAACACCCCCTGTGTGTAGGTATGCGTTTTCCCTTCCGCAAAGAACCGCTGGTTAGCGTAGTATTTCCCTTCCTGCATATCATCGCTCGAAGCCAGAATGATGCCTTTATCGGCACTGATCACTGATATTTCGGTGAAACCTCCGATGGGCTTGACGCGGGGTCTGAGATGGTCCTCCTCCAGGCTCAGGCGAGCCAGATCATAGGCAGGGTCAGCAGCGTCGGACGTTGCCATCGTTGCAGAGTACTGCACCATCAACGGGCGCTGTGCCAACTCCTCCATTCTCTGTTGATTGCCTTCGATCCACCTGGTCAGTTCACTGCTTTTCATTAAGTTGGTGGAAACCAGGTGATTGATCTCAACCTGCTCAATAGACTGTCGCCCGGTATAGTATGCAAGGAAACCCACGGTAACGACCGGCACAATCGCCAGCAGTACGAACAGCAAGGTAATCCTTGATCTCAGATTCACTTACCTTGACTCCCATAGATTCCATTCAGAAATTGCATGGTGTAGGCATGGTTTACATCAAACGGCTTGGCCAGCAGGCCATAATCCAGTAGGGTCTTGTACATAGCCTGCCAGTCTTCCGGCTTCATCCAGCCTATATAATCGTCCCCGGTGTGCACCAGCGGTAGCTGGGCTTCCATCATCGCCGCCTGTAACTGCGGGTCCTTGTCCTTGCTATATTTCAGCACTGCAGGTATGGCCTGCTCATAGTCCTCGACGGCGTCCTGCCAGCCCCTGAGCGTGGCGCGCAGGAAGCGGGCTACCAGGTCGGGGTTCTCTTTGATCAAGCTCTCTCTGGTAACCACCAAATCTGAGTAAAAGTAAACGCCGTAGTCACTTGGCCATATAAGATTTAGCTTTAACCCCTTTTGTCTCATCTCGATCAGGCCCGCATTTGAATAACAGGATGTGATGTCCGCCTCACCACCATAAAACGTTGTATAGACGGGATCCCAGGCAATAAGTTTTGTCTCTGAGCTATCCAGCCCCAGCCTCTTCATCATGATATAGTATTGAACCTGAAGGTCCTGCTGTGATCCGCTGGCATCCAATGTGGACACTGTCTTCCCCAGAAAGTCTCGGGGTCGCAAAATACGCGAGTCAAACAAGGCTACATAGACTATCGGGCTCTGTCGGTAGATGGCGGCAATGGCAGTCACCGGCTGTCCCTGGCTGCGCGCCGTCAGGACGGATTCAGGCGCTATCACAGCGAAATCCGCCTGCTCGTAAACGAGCCGCTGTACGATGGCCAGATCCTTCTCGCCCTCGAGAAAGGTAACATTAATGTTTTCCCGTGAATAGTACCCTTTCTCCTGCGCCAGGTAGAAGCCGGCGAATTGCGCCTGGTGCCTCCCTTTTAGCTGCAGTATCACTGCATCCGGTGGCTGCTTCGGTTTGAACTGACACTGGCAGCTCAGGAGCAGGATGGCCGACATCACGATAAGTGATAAGAGGAGTATAACCCTTTGAAACGTATATCTTTCTCCAGCTTTCAGATGGCCTTCATACTCCATAACCAGTCACCTTTTCGAATTGTCTTGCTTTATAATAGCCCGGGACGGCGAAAGCTGCCAAACGGGCAGCACCCTTTATGGACATATTTAGCACAGCTACTGGTTCGTAAGCGCGCACCTTGCAGCGTGAGATAACTTCATCGATGATTTTCGCTATATCTCTCCCGGATCAGCGGGCGCCGCTGAACCTCAGCAAGATATTCTCGACCTCGTCAATTTCCCCTCCATTATGTGTAATCGAGGCATCACGTATCCTGCGGCATAATGCTATTAGTTGTTTGCGTTCGGATGCAGTTAATGGACCAAAGATCTCATTTATCAGCGTGCTTATCTGTGCATCGATTTCATTAAGCAATTCACGCCCTTCAGCAATCAAACGAACCTTGACCACGCGGCGGTCCGCCCTGGAACGACGCCTCTGGATAAGGCCGCGTCTCTCAATCCCGTCGATGACCACACTGATGGACGTGCCCTCGATAGTCAGGTAACGGTTCAGCTCCGATGGGGACATTGGCTCACCTGTGGCCATCAGTGTGTGCATTATGATCCATTGCGAATAGGTAAGCTTATATGGATCCAGCACCCTCATAAAAGCCTTGTGCCAGTTAACAAAGGCCTGCGAAAGTATAAGTGAAGCCACAGTAACGATATCGAGCCTGTTATTTCTCGTTACATCCATATCCTCAGCTTTATTCTTTGCCATCCTGAAACTCATTTATAGTATATATCTTACGAGACATCTTGACAAAGAATTATAATTATGTAATTATAAATTATATAATTATATTTAAGGTGTCTGCCCGATGCATCGCCCCGGTCGATAACCCAGCATACATTATCCATCGTGACTTTCAGGGAGGTGGGCATTAAAAATACTGGTTTATTAGTATAAGTTATCACAGCCAGAATAGCATACGGCATAGAATGCCAGTAACAGTCAATTTTAAATAATAAGGAGTAAGCAAAGTGGTAAAAAAAGAATACAAGACAACTTTTAACCAGCTGGTAAATGACA